>NZ_JBRILQ010000045.1:0-38632 GCF_052977045.1 Shewanella sp. 125m-7 | reverse complement strand
AGCGCTCCGTGACCTCAGTGGTGAATAGCTTTTGGCTTTTGAACACAGAATTAAGCGCATTTTTACCACGAAGCGCTTCGCTTACACGGAGGGATACGGAGAAGTGCGTAGAGCAAAAGATTAGCGCTATTTTTAGTTGGTCTGGATGTTGCTTTTCTTCGTGTCGCGTAGCGCTCCGTGACCTCAGTGGTGAATAGCTTTTGGCTTTTGAACACAGAATTAAGCGCATTTTTACCACGAAGCGCTGCGCTTTCACGGAGGGACACGGAGAAGTGCAAAAGATAAAAGCGTTTGTTGATTGACTTCTTGCTGTTGCCTGTCTTGTTGTAGATAGTCTCCGTGTCGCGCAGCGCTCCATGCCCTCTGTGGTGCATTGCTTTGGCTTTTGAACTCTGAATTAAGCGCATTTTTACCACGGAGCGCTGCGCTTTCACGGAGGGCACGGAGAAGTGCGTAAAGCAAAAGATAAAAATGTTTGTTGATTTAGCTCTTGCAGTTGCCTTTCTTCGTGTCGCGTAGCGCTCCGTGTCCTCTGCGGTGTATAGCTTTGGCTTTTGATTACAAAGAGTTAACAGCGTTCTCACCACGAAGCGCTGCGCTTTCACAGAGGGCACGGAGAAGTGCATAGAGCAAAAGATTAAAACTACATTGTTCATTTTCTTGCTGTTATTTGTCTTGATGTTGACTTTCTCCGTGTCGCGTAGCGCTCCGTGTCCTCTGTGGTGAATAGCTTTGGCTTTTGATTGCTGAATTAGTAATTACTGAACTACGAGCTTAATTACCACGAAGCACTAGCCTTTGACTGTATAGCAGGGCAGAGCCCGCTCTCGCCGTGGCGGAGCCGCGTCCTAGCAGCGAAGCGCTCTAGCATACTCAGGATTTTCGGTGAGTGCAGTGTTCATCTTCACCTAAACCATCTCTGCTTTTGATTTCCTAGGTCCTAGAGCTTAGTACCTTGCATCCTCTTTTTTTATCCTCTCTTAAACCCAAAAAATCAAAAAGTGTAAAAAAAAGCCTAAAGCTTAAAAACAACTGGCCGTTATAGATACTGTAACCAAGATAATTCGCCTGACTTTAGAAAGACAGGCAACAACAATCAGTCTATCTAAAGTAAGGTAAGAGGGAATTAATAATGGCTATTTCAGTAAATACGAACGTGACTTCAATGCGAGCACAGGGCAACCTAAATAACGCAAACTCTAACGTACAAACTTCGATGGAGCGTTTGTCATCAGGGCTGCGTATTAACAGCGCTAAAGATGATGCTGCCGGTCTGCAGATCTCTAACCGTATGACCAGTCAGATCAATGGTATCGGTGTCGCCATGCGTAACGCCAACGACGGTATCTCTATTGCGCAAACCGCTGAAGGTTCAATGCAAGAATCGACTAATATCTTGCAGCGTATGCGTGACTTGTCTCTACAGTCAGCCAACGGTTCAAACTCAGCAGAAGACCGCGGTGCGATGCAAAAAGAGATTACTTCGCTTAATGCTGAATTAACCCGTATCTCAGAAACCACTTCTTTCGGTGGCCAGAAGTTACTCGATGGAAATTACGGAACCCAAGATTTTCAAGTTGGCTCAAATGCTAATGAAACAATTTCAATTTCATTATCAAATACATCAGCATCATCGTTAGGTCAAAACCAACTAAAAGGCGGGGGAACAGGTCTTGTACTTGGTGCCGCTACAGCTGTAGGTCTTCCTGCTGCTGCTACTGGTGTTGCTACTGGTGATATCAAAGTTAATGGTGATGCTATCACTGTCGCTGCTGATGCTACCTCGACTCAGATTGCTGACCAGATAAATGCCTTGGGTAATGGTGTGAAAGCTGAAACCTCTGTCACGGCGAAAGTTGGTGCGTTAACTGGTGCGACAGTCGATGCGGATCTCACTGTTGGCAATAAAACCTATGCAATGGCAGATTATGTTGGTAATGAAGATCAACTCGTCGAAGACTTAAAAGCTGATGGTTTTGAAGCTTCGAATGACAATGGTACTGTTAGCATAACCGCTAAAAACGTTGATCAAATAGCGATGGTTGGTGGCGCTGCCAACACTGCGGAATTAGATGGAACCGCGGCCGTTGCCACAGGTCTACGTCAATTGGCTACGCTGGAAATGACATCTCAAGATGCTATATCAGTCACTGGTGATGCGGGTACTGTTGCTGATGTTCTGGGCGTAAACGTCGCCTCAACTCTTGTAAGTGTTGAGGACTTGGATATTACGGATGCCGATGGTGCACAAAGTGCAATTGCTGTAATTGATGCCGCTATTGCGGGTATTGATTCGCAGCGTGCAGACTTAGGTGCGGTGCAAAACCGGATGAACTTTACCATCAACAACTTGAGCAATGTTCAGTCTAACGTATCTGATGCACGTAGCCGAATTCAAGATGTGGACTTTGCTAAAGAAACGGCCGAGTTAACTAAGCAGCAGATTCTGTCACAAACATCATCTGCGATGCTTGCCCAGGCTAACCAGTTACCACAAGCTGCATTGTCATTGTTATAAGACTATAAGTCAGAAACAAGTGATGATTAGGCTAACAGGTTTAGCTAATTAAATAATAAGGGGAGAGGCGGCAACGTCTCTCCCCTTGCTGTTTAAAATCAGTGATAACGGTACGCTTTTTAGTGTAAAAGTATAACGGCATATTGATTGAGAGACGATTAGCAACTTGTGCCTGATTCACTAAAAATGGATAACAACAGGAGTGGTGAAATGGAACTTAACATGACTGGTAGTCTTGCGCCTGTGTCAAATGATGGGGCTCAGGAACAAATTAAAAGCTTGAATCAAGCGCAGCAGCTAAAAACAGAGCCAACCTCTGAACAGAGCAAGCAGGTGATAGGTGCTAATAATGCAGGACAATTGCACGCTACTAACAACAGCAGCATGCTTGAAAAGAGTAATAAAGCAGATGAAAATGCTCAGCTTAACGAGCTTGAGCCTGTCAATCCGTCTCCTGAAGAGATGGAGGCGGTTGCAAGCAAATTATCTGACATGATGGCTATGCTGCGCAAGGGATTATCTTTTTCGGTCGATGATTCGCTCGGTAAGCAAGTGATCAGTGTACTTGATATCGATACGGGCGATCTGATCAGACAGATCCCCAATGAAGAAGCATTAGAGTTGGCCATTAAATTGCATGAAAAAATAGCTGAGATGGATGGCTTGTTGATGTCTACTCAGGTTTAATAGCACTATTAACGTTTAAGTCCAAATAAGTCAGTATTCATAGTTTAGTTTTAGTTAAGTTGAGGTTGTCATGGGATTAACATCGGTTGGTATTGGTTCTGGAATGGATATCAATGGCATTGTGTCGGCGTTAGTGGGTGTCGAAAATGATCCAAAGGTTGCCAAGTTTGATGCCAATGAAGGCAAGCTTAACGCGCAAATATCGGGTATGGGCTCACTAAAGAGTGCACTTACTGAGTTTCAAGATAGTCTTGAGAAGTTAACCGACCCCGATACCTTTATTGCACGCAAGGTTAAACTATCAAATAGTGATTTTATCAGTGCAACTGCCGATGAGACCGCCGTTTCAGGCAGCTATAAAATTGAAGTTGAGCAATTAGCTGAAAGTCAAAAAATTGGCTCGGCGGCGGTTGCTGATGCAACGGCAGCATTAGGTGAAGGCTCGTTAACTTTTGGTGTTGATGGCAAAGATTTTGTCGTTGCGGTCGAAGCGGGTGATTCACTCGAAACTGTGATGCAGAAAATCAACGATGCTGAAGACAACGTCGGCGTGACAGCCACCATTATTAATGGTGACAATGGCCCACAATTAGTCATGACCTCCGATGAAACTGGCACAGCCAATAACATAACCGTTACTGCGACCGATACCGATGGCGGCACAGGCTTGGCTGACACCTTCAGCATGACCGAGCTCAGTGCGGCTAAAGATGCGGTGCTTTATGTCGATGGTTTAAAAGTGACATCAGGCAGTAATGATGTCGAGAACGTCATTACCGGCGTCAGTTTAACCCTCAAAGCTGATGATATTGCTAAAAGCACCACGCTAACAATCTCTCCTGATACCGATTCAGTTAAAAGCAGTGTCGAAGGCTTTGTTGAGTCTTATAATGCGTTAATGGGCACAGTTTCAGAATTATCGGGTTACGATCCAGAAACTGAAACAGCCGGGATTTTGCAAGGTGATGCCATAGTGCGCAGCATTCAGAGTCAACTGCGGGGCGTATTGTCCAGTAGTTTCGATACCGCTGAGGGTGCGACCATGCTGGCCAATATTGGCGTGAAGACCACTCAGCAAGGCACGCTTGAGATAGACGAAAAAATATTAGATAACGCGCTCGACAATGATATGCCGCAAATTCGAGAGATGTTCAGTGCTGAAGAGACAGGACTTGCGGCAAGGCTCGATGGATTAGTCGAAACCTATGTGCAATCTGGCGGTACGATTGACAGCCGTGATGAAACCCTAGATAACCAAATATCACGCATTACCGATAGTCGCGAGCAATTAGCAATGAAAATGGCTGCATACGAAAAGCGACTCTTCGCTCAGTTTAATGCCATGGATTTAGTGGTTGCGAGTTTAAATCAACAGTCTAATGATCTGTTCTCAAGGCTTGATTCGTTACCCGGCATGGTGCCACAAAAATAGTTTTTCTAACCAAAGCGAGAGTCGCTAGATGTTAAATTCACAGATAAGCTCACATTTAAGCACTGAAACACGAGCCATCGAGTTAGCAAAACTGGATGATGCGTTATCGCAATTGTTAGATAGTTTGGAAAATACGCTGTTTGAAGATGACCAAAGTGACAGTTTGGTATCTAAATTGCAGGATACTATTGGTAGCCGTCAAACTTTGATTACTCAGTTAGTCAGCGATGAACAGCAGCTAGACAGATCTTACATACAAAAGCTCGCTGAGAGTAGTCAGGAATTTGGGTTAAGGGCACGTAACGTTCTTGCCGATCGGGAAGCTCTATTAGGGGTGCTCCGTAAGGGCAGACGACAAACCAATCTTTACAAGACAATAGGTTCAAATAGGTAGGTATTTATGAGAGGTTCGCTTCAATCATATCGTAAGGTCTCATTAGATAGCAGTATTGCTGTAGCTTCACCACACAAGGTCATCCAGATGATGTTTGCCGGAGCGTTAGAGCGCTTAGCTCAGGGACGTTATGCCATCGAACAGAATAACCTAGAACTAAAAGGTGTCAGTTTAGGCAAAGCGATAAGTATTGTCGCAGGGTTAAACAGCAGCTTGAATATGGAGGCTGAAGGTGACGTTGCTAGCAACCTAAGCGCTTTATATGATTTTATGATCCGTAGGATTTCTGAAGCCAATATCAATAACGACGTTAAAGCAATTGATGATGCAACGGATATTTTAAGGGTAATTAAAGAAGCTTGGGATACGATCCCGACAGAGCTGCATGAAGTATCTTCGCAAAACTAAATTATGTCGCTTAAAAAGGAGTGATTCGTCACTCCTTTTTTGTCATCCGTCAAAAATACGTCTAACTACTTATTGTAAAGTAGAAAATTCAACCTAAAACTTAGTCAGAACCTCATAAAACTCATCAGGGGCTTGCTAATGATGGGCTGATAATACACTATTCTATAAGCTGGTGAGTTCAAAAAATATTATTGGATAACAACTGGCTTGAATAATTAGCTTGATAAAAGCAACAAACACTAATAATTAATGCGCTAAAATATTTGAGCCCTATGGCCTTCGGAATGATGCAAACAGATCAACGAATTCTACTGGTCGGTAACCAGTCTGAGCGAATTAATCGCTTGTCATGTGTATTTGAATTTTTAGGTGAGCAAGTTGAGTTGATCGATTTCGATAAACTTGACGCATATACAAAACAAATGCGTTTTCGCGCGATTGTATTGCCATCTGAAAATAATACTAAAGAACTCATACAGTCTCTGGCTGGGGTGCTTCCGTGGCAGCCAATATTACTGCTTGGTGAAAAAGGCGATATTAAATCGTCTAATGTACTAGGCAGTATCGAAGAGCCATTAAACTACCCACAATTAACTGAATTACTGCATTTTTGTCAGGTTTATGGACAGGTTAAGCGTCCAGATACGCCGACGAGCGCAAATCAGACTAAGTTGTTTAGAAGCTTAGTCGGTCGCAGTGATGGCATTGCTAACGTTCGCCATCTAATTAATCAAGTTGCAGGCTCAGAGGCCACCGTTCTAGTACTTGGACAATCAGGTACGGGTAAAGAGGTTGTCGCTCGCAATATCCATTACATCTCAGATCGCCGTGATGGACCGTTTATCCCGGTCAATTGTGGTGCTATCCCAGCAGAGTTATTAGAAAGTGAACTCTTCGGCCACGAAAAAGGCTCATTTACTGGCGCGATCAGTGCACGTAAAGGGCGTTTCGAGCTAGCTGAAAAAGGCACGTTATTTCTAGACGAGATTGGTGATATGCCGTTGCAGATGCAGGTTAAACTGCTGCGAGTACTGCAAGAGCGTATGTTTGAGCGCGTAGGTGGCAGCAAGTCTATCGCTGCTGATGTTCGCGTTGTCGCTGCAACTCATAGAAACTTAGAAACTATGATTGAAGACGGCGGCTTTAGGGAAGATCTTTATTACAGGTTGAATGTTTTTCCTATTGAAATGCCAGCTTTGTGTGAGCGAAAAGAAGATATTCCACTCTTGTTACAAGAGCTAGTGAGTCGTGTTTATAACGAAGGTCGTGGTCGAGTTCGATTCACCCAACGTGCGATAGAATCATTAAAAGAACATGCTTGGTCCGGTAACGTTCGTGAACTGTCGAACCTAGTTGAGCGTTTAACTATCCTCTATCCAGGCGGATTAGTTGATGTGAATGACTTACCGATTAAGTATCGTCATATTGATGTGCCAGAGTATTGCGTAGAGATCAGTGAAGAGCAGCTTGAGCGTGATGCCTTAGCCTCAATCTTTAATGATGAAGAGCCTATCGAAATACCAGAAACCCGCTTCCCAAGCGAATTACCGCCGGAAGGAGTAAACCTTAAAGACTTACTCGCAGAGCTTGAAATCGATATGATTAAGCAAGCGCTGGATCAACAAGACAACGTCGTTGCCCGCGCAGCAGAAATGCTCGGTATTCGTCGTACTACCTTAGTTGAAAAAATGCGTAAATACGGCATGGGTAAAGATTGATAAAAGCCGGTTTAAGCTAAGACGAACGCTTCGCTCACGGAAGACGGAACGTTCGCAGGCTTACTCACAGAACGCTGCGCTGACTGTTAAAGCTAAGAAGTTACTAGGGCGTTCGCAGGCTCACTTCGAGGACGGACTTCGTCCTGCTAGAGCGCCTCGCTTCTAGGAAAAACACAAGCAAAGACGGTTTAAGCTAAGATGGTTTGAATCAAAGTGAACTTTCGATATTTACCTACTTTCTTGAATAAGCCAGAAGATGAGTCTTCTGGCTTTTTTATTGCCTTTTGCTTTCCGGCTCTTCATTTTTCCGTAAGCGAAGCGTTCCGTAGTGGCATTCAATTTAATCAAGCTACCACGTGCCGTGAGGCCAGAGGCCGTTCGTCTCTGCATGCCCGTCTCAGCCTTAACCTGCTTTCCTAGAACCTAGAACCTTCTTTCATTGTAGGTCGGCATTTATGCCATCATTTTACTCTTTTAAGGCATTTCCGTAAGCGAAGCGTTCCGTAGTGATATTCAATTAAATCAAGCCGCAACGTGCAGTGAGGCCAGAGGCCGTTCGTCTCAGCATGCCCGTCTCAGCTTTAACCTAGAACCTGCTTTCCCTAGCGCCTAGAACCTTCTTTTATCGTAGGTCGGCATTTATGCCGTCGTTTTACTCTTTTAAGGCATTTCCGTAAGCGAAGCGTTCCGTAGTGATATTCAATTAAATCAAGCTGTCACGTGCCGTGAGGCCTGAGGCCGTTCGTCTCTGCATGCCCGTCTCAGCTTTAACCTAGAACCTAGAAGTCACGAAGTGACGCTCTCGCAGTGACATTCAATTAAAGTCAATAGTCACGTCCTCGTAGCGCAGCGTCCATCTTAGCTTTAAACAACTGGCATAATTCCTGCTTTAACCCATTCAAATGCAGTTTTTTTGACGGGGTTACCATGTCAGCTATTCCACAGCCACAACTCGATGTTACGGATGCTATTAGTGCCAGTGCGACAAAGCGCCCATTGCTAGTGGATGTACAGCAAGCCGCGAATATGTCTAATCGTATGGATCATATTCTGCAGGCTATGCCCTCTGGTGTGGTGATTATTAATGGTGATGGCATTGTTACCGATGCGAACCCTGTCGCCGTTGAACTGCTCGGTAATCCACTAGAAGGCTCTCGCTGGCTGCAAATTATTAACCGCGCATTCTCACCACAAGATGATGATGGTCATGAGGTCTCACTGCGTAATGGGCGCCGAGTTAAACTCGCGATTACGCCGTTAACGCCAGAGCCGGGCCAACTTATTGTATTAACCGATCTAACTGAAACTCGATTGTTACAAAAGAACCTATCACACCTGCAGAGACTCTCTGCATTAGGCAAAATGGTGGCAACACTCGCTCACCAAGTGAGAACGCCGCTAAGTGCTGCGTTGTTATATGCTTCAAATCTGGCTAGTCCTAGAATATCGGATGATGCTAGAAAGCGCTTTCAAGGCAAGCTCGTCGATAGACTCAACGAGCTAGAGCATCAAGTCAACGATATGCTGTTAATGGCTAAGGGGCGTCAGCAAGAACTCGATAGCATTATTGTTATTGATGAAGTGGTCGATAATGTACTGAGTAATTGTCAGCCCATCGCTGAGCAAAATGGCTGTAAATTGGTTTTTAATAACGAGTCAAAGCAAAAGATTAGATCCAATGATGCCGCTTTGTGTTCAGCGATAAATAATTTAGTGATGAACAGTATCGAAGCTGGCGCGAACCAAATCACGCTACATGCATATGATACACAAACTGCACTGCACTTAGATGTTATTGACAACGGCAAAGGGCTCGATGCCGCTATGCAGCATAAAGTGCTTGAACCTTTTTTTACCACTAAGTCTCAAGGTACGGGCTTAGGCTTGGCTGTTGTGCAGTCGGTCGTGAATAATCACGGTGGAAAAATGCAATTTAGTTGTCATCCAGGCCAAGGTTGCACCGCATCATTGAAGTTCCCATTGATTTCGAAAATTAACAGTGAAGAAATGCTAGGAGATGTTAAGCATGTCTGAAGGTAAACTTTTACTGGTAGAAGATGATGCATCACTGCGTGAAGCATTGCTCGATACCTTGATGTTAGCTCATTACGACTGTGTTGACGTAGGCTCAGCCGAAGAAGCTATTTTGACATTGAAAAGCCAACGCTTTGATATGGTGATAAGTGACGTACAGATGGACGGTGTTGGCGGCATTGGTCTGCTTAATTACTTGCAGCAGCACCATCCTAAAGTGCCGGTATTGTTGATGACAGCCTACGCGACTATCGATAATGCGGTTAATGCGATGAAGCTTGGTGCGGTGGATTATTTATCAAAGCCGTTCTCTGCCGAAGTGTTAGTCAATCAAGTTTCTCGCTATATGCCGGTCAAATCGACAGCAGGCACGCCGATTGTAGCCGATGAAAAAAGCTTAGCATTGCTCGCTTTAGCGCAGCGAGTCGCAGCGTCAGATGCATCCGTGATGATAATGGGGCCAAGCGGTAGTGGTAAAGAGGTGCTTGCTCGTTATATACATCAAAATAGTCAGCGTGCTACCGAGCCATTTGTGGCTATTAACTGCGCCGCCATTCCTGAAAATATGCTAGAAGCCACCTTGTTTGGCTATGAAAAAGGCGCGTTCACCGGCGCGTATCAGGCATGTCCAGGTAAGTTTGAACAAGCACAAGGTGGTACCTTACTGCTTGATGAAATTTCCGAAATGGAAGTCGGGCTGCAAGCTAAATTACTACGAGTATTGCAAGAGCGAGAAGTCGAGCGTTTAGGTGGCCGTAAAACCATTAAACTTAATGTTCGAGTGTTGGCGACGTCTAACCGTGATTTAAAAGCTATGGCGACATCGGGCGAGTTTAGAGAAGATCTTTATTATCGTATTAATGTGTTTCCATTGACTTGGCCTTCGCTGAATCAGCGTCCTGCCGATATTTTACCCTTGGCAAGGCACTTGATACAGCGTCATGCATTGATAGCTAATCGCAGTGAGTTGCCACAATTGAGTGAGTGCGCTTCACGCCGATTATTAACTTATCGTTGGCCTGGTAACGTTCGCGAATTAGATAACGTGGTTCAAAGAGCGTTGATCTTGTGCGCGTCTAATGAAATTACCGCCGCAGACATCATTATCGATTCTTTGGAGTTAGATTTTAGTACTGAGCTAGCCCCCAAGCCTGACGATAAACCTGTTGAACTTGACGGTTTAGGGGATGAGTTAAAAGCCCAGGAGCATGTGATTATTCTAGAAACCTTGACACAGTGTAACGGCAGCCGAAAATTGGTTGCAGAAAAGCTCGGGATCAGTGCCAGAACCCTGCGTTATAAAATGGCCAAAATGCGCGACTCAGGCATTCAAATTCCTGCTTAAATGGATCTAGGACCTAGGACCTAGAACGTTCGCAGGCTCACTCACAGGACGCTTCGCTACTAGGTCCTAGGAAAATCGCAAGAAAAGTCAAAAGCTTTCATTGGTTTTATTTATGCAATTGCTTTGATCTTTATGCTTTCCTAGAACCTAGAACCTTCTTTTATCGTAGGTCGGCATTTATGCCGTCGCTTTAATCTTTTAACGCTTTTCCGTAAGCGAAGCGTTCCGTAGTGACATTCAATTACATCAAACAGTCACGTGCTGTAAGGCCGCAGGCCGTTCGTCTCATCTTTCCCGTCTTAGCTATTCCCCCTTCTTTTGACAAACTGGCAAGCTATTTGCTTTATCTAGCTATATCAACATTTTCGTCAACAAAACGACATCGGAGCTAAGTATGCAAATTGGTGCTAATTCATTACTACAAGAGATGCAGTCACTTAATGGTCAAATTGGTACTTCAAGTATTCAGACGGGCATCGCTCGCCAAGTGCAGAATACTTCGAGTAGCGATTTTGGTCAGCTACTGTCGCAAGCTGTTGGAAATGTAAGCGAACTTCAATCAAATGCTGCTAATCTCGCCACTCGACTCGATATGGGAGATACCACAGTGACATTATCTGATACCGTGATCGCCCGAGAGAAATCAAGCGTTGCTTTTGAAGCAACCGTGCAAGTGCGCAATAAGCTCGTAGAAGCTTATAAAGAAATTATGAGTATGCCCGTTTAGGCCTTTTACAGTAAAAACAGGGTGCAATAGTGAGTACAGAAATGGTCGTAGGTACAGGTTCAGGTTTAGCAACCAACCCACAAACATCAGGCGTTCAGGAAGAACATAAGCCGGGTTTAATGGGGTCGTTAGGTGGCGTTGATATGTTACGTCAAGTGACAATGATTTTGGCGCTTGCTATCTGTTTAGCCTTAGCTGTGTTTGTGATGATCTGGGCGCAAGAACCTGAATATCGTCCATTGGGCCAAATGAGCACTGCCGAAATGGTGCAGGTGTTAGATGTTCTCGATAAAAACCAGATTAAATATGAAATCCAAGGCGACGTAGTTAAAATTCCCGAAGACAAATATCAAGATGTAAAAATGTTGATGAGCCGTGAAGGGCTCGATAATGCAGAAGCTAATAACGATTTTCTAAATAAAGACAGTGGTTTTGGTGTGAGCCAGCGTATGGAACAAGCGCGCTTAAAGCACAGCCAGGAACAAAACCTTGCCCGCGCCATCGAAGAATTAAGAAGTGTCACTCGCGCGAAAGTCATTTTAGCCTTACCAAAAGAAAATGTATTTGCTAGAAACCGCTCTAAGCCAAGTGCAACCGTTGTGGTAAGTACTAGACGCAGCGGTTTAGGCCAAGAAGAGGTCGACTCAATTGTCGATATCGTGGCGTCTGCTGTCCATAACCTTGAACCCAATAAAGTTACCGTTACCGACTCTAATGGCCGCCTATTAAATTCAGGTAGCCAAGATGGCGTATCGGCAATTGCGCGACGTGAGCTTGAAATCGTCCAGCAAAAAGAGTCGGAGTACCGTCATAAAGTCGAATCGATTTTAATGCCAATCTTAGGGCCTGAGAATTTCACCTCTCAAGTCGATGTCAGTATGGATTTTACCGCAGTTGAACAAACCGCTAAGCGTTATAATCCGGATTTACCTGCGTTAAGAAGCGAGATGGTTGTTGAGAATAACTCCAATGGTGGTACCACTGGTGGGATCCCTGGCGCGTTATCAAATCAGCCACCAATGGCATCAGATATTCCTCAAGAAGTGAAAGCTACTGAAGTCGCAACACAAAATTCTGGCAGTTCTCATAAAGAATCGACTCGTAATTTCGAGCTTGATACCACTATCAGTCATACTCGCCAACAAATTGGCACTCTGCAGCGAGTCAGTGTTTCGGTTGCCGTCGATTTTAAAAATGCCCCGATGGCAGAAGATGGCAGTGTGAATCGCGTGCCAAGAACGGAGCAAGAGCTTGCCAATATCCGCCGCTTACTAGAAGGTGCGGTTGGTTTTAATACCCAACGCGGCGATATTATCGAAGTGGTTACTGTGCCATTTATGGATCAACTGATTGAGGCCGCGCCAGCACCAGAGATATGGGAAGAACCTTGGTTTTGGCGCGCCGTTAAGTTAGTGCTAGGCGCCATCGTTATTTTGGTATTGATTCTTGCCGTCGTGCGTCCAATGCTGAAAAAACTGGTATACCCTGATAGCGTTCAAATGCCTGAAGAGCAGCAACTGGGTGGCGACTTGGCTGAAATTGAAGATCAATATGCCGCTGACACCTTGGGTATGTTGCAGCGCCCAGAGGCTGAGTACAGTTATGCGGATGACGGCTCAATTCAAATCCCTAATTTGCACAAAGACGATGATATGATAAAAGCGATCCGCGCACTGGTGGCTAACGAGCCTGAACTATCGACACAAGTTGTGAAAAACTGGTTACTTGAAGATGACAAATGATATTAGTGTAGAAGCGAAAACTGCGCCAGGCTTTAAGCCCAGTGATTTGAGTGGCATCGAAAAGACGGCCATTTTATTGTTAAGTTTGAGCGAAGGTGATGCAGCATCGATTTTGAAGCATTTAGAGCCAAAGCAAGTGCAAAAAGTCGGCATGGCAATGGCGGCGATGCAAGACTTTGGCCAAGAGAAAGTTATTGGTGTTCACAAACTGTTTTTAGATGATATTCAAAAGTATTCATCGATTGGCTTTAACAGCGAAGAGTTCGTGCGTAAGGCATTAACTGCGGCGTTAGGTGAAGACAAGGCGGGCAACTTAATCGAACAGATTATTATGGGCAGCGGCGCCAAAGGTCTTGATTCGCTTAAGTGGATGGATGCGCGCCAAGTGGCAACGATTATTCAAAACGAGCATCCGCAAATTCAAACTATTGTCTTGTCTTATCTTGAGCCCGACCAAGCAGCTGAAATTTTTGCTCAGTTCCCTGAAAATACCCGTTTAGATTTGATGATGCGTATCGCGAACCTTGAAGAAGTACAGCCTGCTGCACTGCAAGAGCTTAACGACATCATGGAGAAACAGTTTGCTGGTCAAGGTGGCGCACAGGCAGCCAAAATGGGCGGCTTGAAAGCGGCTGCTAATATCATGAACTACCTCGATACCGGGGTTGAAAGTCACTTGATGGAAACCATGCGTGAGTCAGATGAAGAGATGGCGCAGCAGATCCAAGACTTAATGTTTGTATTTGAAAACTTGAGTGAAGTTGATGACATGGGCATTCAAGTCTTGCTGCGTGAAGTGCAGCAGGACGTGCTGATGAAAGCACTTAAAGGTGCCGATGAACAGCTAAAAGATAAGTTACTGAGTAATATGTCTAAGCGTGCAGCAGAGCTATTAAGAGACGACTTAGAGGCCATGGGCCCAATTAGAATTAGTGAAGTTGAAGTCGCTCAAAAAGAGATCCTATCTATTGCTCGTCGTTTGAGTGATAGCGGCGAAATCATGCTAGGCGGCGGAGGCGGTGACGAGTTTCTATAATGACTGAACCTAAAGAGCCCCAAGGCGCTAGTGTTAATACCAGTGATGAGTTTTCTCATTGGGATTTACCCGATATTAGCCAAGATATTAGCCCCTCTGCGTTGAATATGTTTGGCCGAAACAGCCTGCAGACGACGGTTGAAGACGCCATTGAAGATGAGATGATTTTACCGCCAACCTTAAGTGAAATTGAGGATATCCGAGCTCACGCTGAACAAGAAGGTTTCGCCGAGGGCCAAGATAAAGGCTTGCGTGAAGGGCGTGAAAAAGGGCGTTTAGAGGGATTAGAGCAGGGCCATACTGAAGGCTACTCTCAAGGGCAACAACAAGGCCATGAAGAAGGTCTCAAAACGGCGGCAGAAATGCTGCAGCGTTTCGAAAATTTGCTCAGTCAGTTTGAGGCTCCACTCGCCATTTTAGATACCGAAATAGAGAAAGAGCTACTCGCCACATCGATGACGCTGGCAAAGACGGTCATCGCACACGAGCTGAAAACCTATCCAGAGCATATTTTATCGGCGCTACGCCAAGGTATTGATTCTTTGCCGATAAAGGAGCAAAAAGTCAAAATTCGTGTAACGCCAAGCGATGAAGCTTTGATTTCTGAACTTTATTCCCAGAGCCAGTTAGAACGAAATCGCTGGGAAATCGAAGCCGATCCTAGTTTGACGCCAGGCGATTGCATTATCGACAGTGGCCGTAGTCATATCGATATGACCGTTGAAACCCGTATGCAACATGTGTTCACAGAACTCGATAAGCACCAACAAGATCTTATGCAGTCAAAAGAGCAGCAAGAAGAAGCGTTACTAACACAAAGACAGGCCCAAGCCCAACAGCATGCTGCGACAATAGAGCCAACAGCTGACGCAGTAGATAATCAACAAGCCACAGCATCTTTAAATGCAAACGAAGGTGAACATGCCGACTCGTCAGCACCAACTGCGCAATAAACTGGCTCAGCACCAGAAAAAAATTCATCCCTTTGTGGTTGAAGCCAGTGGCCAGCTAGTGCGAGTGGTCGGGCTAACGCTCGAAGCGACAGGGTGTCGCGCCGCGGTCGGTAGCCTGTGTGCTATTGAAACCATGGCAGGTGATTTGATTGCCGAGGTCATAGGGTTTGACGACCAATTGTTATACCTTATGCCAATTGAAGAGCTGCGTGGCGTGTTGCCTGGCGCCAAAGTGACCCCGCTTGGTGAGCAATCAGGTTTAAGTGTCGGTTTATCCTTGCTTGGTCGTGTACTCGATGGCAGCGGTCAACCTATTGACGGCTTGGGCAACTTAAAAACAGATCAAAAAGCCTCGAGTCATTCGCCGGCGATTAATCCTCTAGCAAGGCGTGCCATTAGTGAGCCACTAGATGTTGGGGTGAGAGCCATCAACTCAATGCTGACAGTGGGTAAAGGCCAACGTATGGGGTTATTTGCAGGCTCTGGTGTGGGTAAAAGTGTGTTACTTGGAATGATGACTCGCGGAACGACGGCGGACATTATTGTTGTGGGGCTCGTGGGTGAACGTGGCCGCGAAGTGAAAGAATTTATTGAAGAGATTTTAGGCCCTGAGGGCCGTGCACGATCGGTTGTGGTGGCAGCGCCTGCCGATACTTCACCGCTCATGCGTCTTCGTGCGTGTGAAACCTCGACTCGAATCGCCGAGTATTTTCGCGACTTGGGCTACAGTGTGTTATTGCTCATGGATAGTTTAACCCGTTATGCACAAGCGCAGCGTGAAATCGCGCTTGCTGTAGGTGAGCCGCCAGCGACCAAAGGTTATCCACCCTCTGTGTTTGCTAAGTTACCTAGATTGGTAGAACGTGCGGGTAATGGCGGTGGTCAACAAGGTTCGATTACTGCGTTTTATACCGTATTAACTGAAGGCGATGACTTACAAGATCCCATTGCCGATGCCTCAAGGGCGATCCTCGATGGCCATATCGTATTGTCTCGAAGCTTAGCCGACTCAGGGCACTATCCTGCTATCGATATCGAAGCATCAATTAGTCGTGTTGCGCCTATGGTGATAAGCCCTGAACATCTAGAGGCCATGCGTAAAGTTAAACAGGTATATTCACTTTACCAGCAAAATAAAGACCTGATCTCCATTGGCGCTTACAGTCAAGGAAGCGATCCTCGCATCGATAACGCGATTCGCTTGCAGCCTGCGATGAACGCTTTTTTAAGGCAAACCATGAAGGACTCGATAACGTTCGACAGTAGCACCTTGATGCTAAGCCAATTGGGGGCGCAATGTCAGGTGTAACTCGCTATTTGCTGCAGGATGAAACACGCTTAGGTAGTTGTTATTATGGCTAAACCCGATCCGCTACACATGGTGCTTAAGCTGACAAAAGATGCGGAGGAGCAAGCTTCACTGCAGCTTCGTTCGGCGCAGCTTGAGTTACAAAGACGTCAAAACCAACTGCAAGCGCTGCAAAATTATCGTCTCGATTATATGAAACAGATGGAGCAACAGCAGGGACAAAGCATTAGCGCGAGTCACTATCATCAGTTTCATCAGTTTGTACGCCAAGTTGACGCCGCCATCGTGCAGCAGGTCAATACGGTAAAAGAGGCTGATAATCAAAGGCAACACCGGCAGATGAACTGGCAAGAAAGGCAGCAAAAGCGTAAAGCTGTTGAGCTGTTACTCGCCAATAAAGCCGACAAAGCCAAGCTTGCGGAGTTGCGCAGCGAACAAAAAATGGTGGACGAATTCGCCTCACAACAGTTCTATCGTAAGCGGCAACGCTAAGCTGCTCATTTCACTGCCCCATACAGGAAAAGTAATTCTAAATATCGGCTTATCGTCGCTGTTAGTTTCCGTTTTTGGATGATAAAGCTCTTTTAAGACTTGCTTTAACGACTGCAGTTCTCGGCGCTTATAAAGATTAAGTGATGTTTAGTTTTGGCATTATTTTTGCTTTCTATTGTATTGACTGTCCAAGTTAAGCCGATATTTTGACATTTTCCTGATAAATCGGTTTGATGAGTTAATGCTGATGGAGATGCAATGCAGCAAATGAACAATGTTTTACTCAGTAGCCCTGAACCCAGTAGTAAGGCTGCTGATAACCACAGCAAGCTTGCACAGCCTAAGATAAATTCTGAGGGTGATAGCTTTGCTGCTGCACTGGAAAAAGCAGCTTTGCAGCGACAGGAAAGGCTTGAACAAGCAGCCTCTAAATCTGCTTCCGAGCCCAAAAATCCAGGCTCAAATACAACGAATAAAGCGCTAAATACACAGTCAACAGCCGAAAAAGAGCTTGCCGCTGCGGACAAGGCAGTAAATCAAGCTAATACAGAAGGCAAGCTTGAAGCCGCTGACGATGTTAGCCAAGTGTTTGCTCAGATAAATCTTGCAAATAATTTTGGCAGTGACAATCAGCTTGCCGCCAACGGCGAAGATTTGCCGTTAGAGTCAGCGATACAAGCGTCAGAGATTCAAGAGTCAGAGATTCAAGCGACTGACGCGAGTCAACTTGACGCCAGTGAATTATCTGCTGAAGCCTTGATGGCCTTGAGCCAACAATCAGGCTTGTCAGAGCAAGAGCTAAGTATGCTTTCTACTGCTGAATTAAAAAATCTATTGCAGCAAAGCCAAATGCTTGATGCTAATGGTGAATTAAAAGCTGAATTTGCAGCCGTTCATGTTAACGCTGGCACCGCGAACAATTTAGTGAACAAGGATCTTGATAGTTCTTCTACTAACAAGAGCGGAGTGACAGATAACCCCCTCCAAGCGAATGCCATTATTGATCCTAAGGCGAATGAGACTCGTGATATTTTTGGTAAAGAGCTTAGTGGCATATCTCAGAGTTCAGATGCTCAGCAGCTTAAGTCGACTAAAAATACAGATGAGAATCTGCAACTAAACGCTAATCAACAGGCTTCGACCGAGCAGCTTAAATCTGCAGAGCTATCTGTGCGAATGCTATCGTCTCAAGCGGGGCTGGAGTCGAGCTTAACGAACGTTGACTCTAACCTTGACGGCACAACAGAGCCTAAGGCGTTTACCGGATTGCAAGCTCAGGCATTACAGCAGCAATCAGGCCTTACTCGTCAAGAGCTGCCTCAGTTTCAACTCGCCTTGAAGCAAGTTGGTGAGCAGACGCCGTCGATGCAGCAGATGATCCAACGCTTTTCTCCAATGATGAATCAGCAATTGATCACTATGGTCAGTAACGGCGTGCAGCATGCTGAAATTCGTTTAGATCCGCCAGAACTGGGTCAAATGATGGTACGTATTCAAGTGCAAGGTGACACGACTCAAGTGCAGTTTCACGTGAGTCAGCATCAAACTCGAGAGCTTGTCGAGCAAGCCATGCCAAGATTACGCGAAATGTTGGCAGAACAAGGCATGCAGTTAACTGATGGTCAAGTATCGCAAGGTGGTCGGAATGCCGACGGTGAGCAGGGGAATGGCCACGGTAGTGCTCATGGCGCGGTTGAAACGGATGATATTTCAGCAGAAGAGTTGCATACAAGGTCAAATCTATCAACAAGTTCGGCTTCAGGTATAGATTATTATGCGTAAGCAGGTACTCTATAGCGGCTTAGGAATATAGATAAAGAGTGATGACCTCGCTCTGCACTCCAGTTAGGGAAGAAAAATGGCAGAAGAAGCAACATTAGAGCTAGAAGATAGCGCCGCACCACAAAGTAAAAAGAAACTTATTTTATTCGGTGCGATCGCTGTGGTGCTTATTAGCGTCATAGCGATCACGGCGTGGATGTTATTGCGCTCAGATGATGTTGCAGAGGTTGCCAGTGCGGGTGAAACTGTTACAGCAGAATCCGCATTACGTTCTGGTGAAGCTTTTTACGCAGCCATGCCGAGACCATTTTTGTTTAATTTGCCAGATAACGGCCGCACTCGTTTAGTTGAAATTAAAGTACAGCTAATGGTACGTGGTAACGATGATGACACGCTGATTAAGAAACATATTCCACTAATTGAAGACGCATTACTAACGACATTTAGTGGTGCAGATATCCAGAAGTTAAGCTCTCCTGCAGGCAAAGATGAATTACGTCTGTTGGCACTGAGAAATGTACAAAATACCCTACAACCTGTTACTGGGCGCACAGTGGTAGAAAAGATATTATTTACCGGGTTTGTCATGCAATAAATTGCGTGAAAAAACTGATTATTTTTTATAAGCAAAGGCGATATCGTGAGTGATTTATTAAGCCAAGACGAAATTGATGCGCTGCTTCACGGAGTTGATGATGTCGATGACGACATTATTGATGACAATGAGCTTGATGCACGTTCATATGATTTCTCGTCGCAAGACCGAATTGTACGTGGTCGTATGCCAACGCTTGAGATCGTCAATGAGCGTTTTGCTCGCCACTTGCGGATCAGCATGTTCAATATGATGCGCCGTGCGGCTGAAGTGTCGATTAACGGCGTGCAAATGCTTAAGTTTGGTGAGTATGTACATACCTTGTTCGTACCGACCAGCTTAAACATGGTACGTTTTAGCCCGTTAAAAGGGACGGCGTTAATCACAATGGAAGCCCGCCTAGTCTTTATTTTGGTGGACAACTTCTTTGGTGGTGACGGCCGTTTTCATGCCAAAATTGAAGGCCGTGAATTTACCCCTACCGAGCGTCGTATCGTACAGCTGTTGCTAAAGATTATCTTTGAAGATTATAAAGATGCTTGGGCGCCAGTGATGGATGTTCAGTTTGATTATCTCGATTCTGAAGTCAATCCGGCGATGGCCAATATTGTTAGCCCTACAGAAGTGGTTGTCGTGAGCTCATTTCATATTGAGGTTGACGGCGGTGGTGGTGATTTTCATATCACTATGCCGTACTCCATGATTGAGCCAATTCGAGAATTGCTCGATGCGGGTGTACAAAGTGATACCCAAGATACCGACATGCGTTGGTCGCAGGCATTGCGTGACGAAATCATGGATGTTGACGTGGGGATCGATGCCACGATTGTTGAGCATAAACTGACTTTAAGAGAAGTGTTGGCGTTTAAAGCGGGTGACGTTATTCCGGTTGAACTGCCCGAACACATCATTATGAAGGTCGAAGATCTGCCGACATATCGTTGTAAAATGGGCAGAACCAAAGAAAATTTAGCGCTAAAGATTTGTGAAAAAATACCAAGACCGGAAACGGTTAAAACAGAATTACAGCTGGTGACTCACAAAGGGCGATCACGCGATCGTTCTGATATATAAGGTGAAGAGTAAATGAGTACAGATACAGATGATTGGGCATCAGCCATGGCTGAGCAGGCGATTGAGGAAGCTAAAGCTGTTGAGTTTGATGAATTTAGTAACGATGGTTCGCCATTGAGTGACGATGAAGTCTCTAAACTCGATGCCATTATGGATATCCCCGTCACTATTTCGATGGAAGTCGGTCGTAGTTTTATCAACATTCGTAATTTACTGCAGTTAAACCAAGGCTCGGTAGTGGAGCTTGACAGGATTGCCGGTGAACCACTGGATGTCATGGTCAATGGTACCTTGATTGCCCACGGTGAAGTGGTTGTTGTTAATGACAAGTTTGGTATTCGTTTAACGGACGTTATTAGCCAAACAGAGCGAATTAAAAAGCTAAAATAATAAAAGTAGTAAGGATTTTTAATGAGCTTTAATTTTGTTGTAGCCAGTCTAGTTGGTGTAGAAGCCCAAGCTGATCCTGTCGCTAATGCAGCGGTTAACGTGACCTCAGCTACTGGGTCATCGGCATCCAGTATTGCAACGCTTTCAAGCATGGTTGGCGGATTAATCGTTGTACTGATTTTAATTTTCTTTCTTGCCTACCTAGTAAAGCGCTTTAATTTAGTCCCAAGCAGTCAAGGGGTGCTAAAAACAATTGCGGTGACGCCACTAGGACAAAAAGAAAAGTTGGTATTAGTTGAAGTTAACGGCCAACAATATTTACTTGGGGTGACGCCACACCAGGTTAGCTTAGTTGACAAATTAGCGCAGCCCGTAGAAATCGTGACTGAGTCTTTTGCTAGTCGTCTACGTCAGGCTAAGTCATCATGATTAAATGGATTGTGCTGCTAGTTGGATTGGCGATAACGTTAATGGCGCCATCGGCGTTGGCTGAAAACGGTATCTTGCCTGCTGTGACGGTGTCGACAGGCGCAGATGGTTCAACGCAATATTCTGTCACTATGCAGATATTGCTATTAATGACGGCGCTTAGCTTCATCCCGGCGATGCTCATTATGTTGACTTCGTTCACCCGAATTATTGTAGTACTGTCTATTTTGCGCCAAGCGATTGGTTTGCAGCAGACCCCGTCAAATCAAGTATTGATTGGCATCAGCATGTTCATGACATTTTTTATTATGTCGCCAGTTTTCGATAAGATTTACGACCAAGCGGTGAAGCCATATATAGAACAAGGTATGCCGCTGCAGGATGCCTTTACGACAGGGCAAGGGCCACTTAAAGATTTTATGCTGGCGCAGACTCGCTTAACTGACTTGAATACCTTTATTGAAATTTCGGGTTATCAAGGGATTAATGAACCCGAAGATGCACCTATGACGGTCATTATTCCAGCCTTCATTACCAGTGAGCTTAAAACAGCATTCCAGATTGGCTTTATGTTGTTCGTCCCATTCTTAGTGCTCGACTTGGTGGTCGCCAGTATTTTGATGGCCATGGGTATGATGATGTTATCGCCTATGATTGTGTCATTACCGTTTAAGATCATGTTGTTTGTTCTTGTTGATGGCTGGAGTCTCGTGATGGGCACCTTAGCTAACAGTTTTGGATTATAGGTAAGCTATGAGCCCAGAAGCACTGATTGATATCTTCCGCGAAGCATTGGCCGTGATTGTGATTATCGTGTCGATGATTATTGTGCCAGGACTTATCATAGGTCTAGTCGTGGCAGTGTTTCAGGCTGCAACCTCAATTAACGAGCAAACCTTAAGTTTCCTTCCGCGTTTGCTGACCACATTGTTGGCATTGATGCTAATGGGGCACATGTTGGTACAAATGATGATGGACTTCTTTTTTCAGATGGTGGATATGATCCCCCAAGTCATAGGTTAATGATGACTAGCGCGTTATTCGCAATGATGCGGGATTAGCCATGGAGATCTTGCTTGATACTATTATGAATGGTATTTCGGGATATTTGTGGCCATTAACGCGAATTTCCAGCATGTTTATGGTGATGGTCGTCTTTGGTGCAACCACCACACCGACTAGGGTTAGGCTACTGCTAGCAGTGACCGTTACAGCCGCAGTGGCGCCGGTATTACCTGCTATGCCTAATATCGACCTGTTTTCCTTAAGTGCAGCCTTTATTACCGCGCAGCAAATAGTGATTGGTGTCGCGATGGGGTTTGCCTCATTATTGCTTATGCAAACCTTTGTGCTGGCTGGTCAGATTATTGGTATGCAAACCAGTTTAGGTTTCGCGTCTATGGTTGATCCAAACTCTGGTCAACAGACTCCTGTTATTAGTAATTTCTTTCTATTGCTCACCACAATGATTTTTTTGGCGGTCGATGGTCATCTGTTACTCATTAAAATGGTGATCGCCAGTTTTGACTCAATTCCGGTGTCTATGCAAGGGCTAAGTTTGGCCAGTTACCGTCTGTTTACCGAATTTATAGGATATATGTTTGGCGCCGCACTAACGATGTCGCTATCAGCGATTGTTGCGCTGCTGACGATTAACTTGTCATTTGGTGTAATGACTCGAGCCTCACCACAGCTAAACATCTTTTCCATCGGTTTCCCAGTCACCATGATTGCGGGCTTGTTTATCCTTTGGCTCACATTGGCACCCATCATGTCGCATTTTGATGACGTGTGGCGTGAAGTTCAGGTTCTACTTTGTAACGTGCTTGAGCTGCAATGTCGTGCCGATGGTGGGATCAACTAATGTTTTATTGTGGCATATTATTATCAGCAATATTGTCCCCTTCATGGTATGGAGGACGGCTATAAGTGGCTGAAAACGATAGTAGCCAAGAAAAAACAGAGGAAGCAAGCTCCAGAAAGTTGCAGCAGGCCAAAGATAAAGGGCAGGTTGCACGATCAAAAGACTTGGGGACTTCAGCTGTGCTGATCGCTGCATCTGTTGGCTTGTTAATGACGGGGCCAGATATTGCACAGGCGATGCATAATATCATGACGAAGCTATTTATTCAGAGTCGTGATGAGATTTTTGACACCAATCAGATGATGAACGTGTGGGGGATGATAGGCAATGAACTTGCTATTCCATTATTGGGGTTTATTGCCTTTCTGGCCTTGATTGCTTTTGCCGGTAACATCGCCTTAGGTGGAATGTCATTTTCTACTCAAGCCTTCATGCCAAAAGCGAGTAAAATGAGTCCAGTTGCTGGCTTGAAACGGATGTTTGGCGTGCAGGCCCTGGTTGAATTGACCAAAGGCATTGCAAAATTCTCGGTGGTGGCCATTACCGCTTATCTGCTATTAACTCTTTATCTCAATGATATTTTGATGCTGTCGCAAGATCATCTGCCAGGCAATATTTATCATGCGCTTGATATCGTGGTATGGATTTTTATTTTACTGTGCGCGTCAACGTTACTGATTGTGATTATCGATGTGCCATTTCAAGTTTGGAACCATGCTAAACAGCTAAAAATGACTAAACAGGAAGTGAAAGACGAATATAAAGACACCGAGGGTAAACCTGAGGTGAAAGGTCGTATTCGTCAGCTGCAACACGAGATGTCACAAAGGCGAATGATGGGCGAAGTACCAAATGCCGACGTAATCGTGGTAAACCCTGAGCATTACGCTGTTGCAGTTAAATATGACGCAAGCCGCTCTACAGCACCTTTTGTTGTTGCAAAAGGTGTCGATGAAGTGGCCTTTAAAATACGCGAAATTGCGCGTGAGCACGATGTTGCAATTGTATCTGCTCCACCACTGGCGCGAGCAATCTTTCATACGACCAAAATTGATCAAGAGATCCCAGAGGGGCTCTTTACTGCCGTTGCTCAGGTGCTAGCTTATGTATTCCAATTAAGACAATATCAAAAAGGTAAGGGCAGAAGGCCTAACGCTATCCCGATTAAGCAGCCGATCCCTGATGATTTAAAACATTAAAATGGATTAACTGCCCAAAAATCGGTCACTCAAAACGCGAAATATTCTTTGCTAGCGTGTTTCGGGTTATAGTCGGTTTAATTCGAGTAAAAATAATTGGTACAGTATTTGCTGTATAGGCGTTAGACGTCAAAGATCGGACTCAGGGTGAATGGAACTTAAAGCAAGGCTAGGCCAATTAATACAGATAAAGCCTGCGCATTTCAAAGGTATTGGGACACCGTTATTGGTTTTAGCCGCTCTGGCTATGATCATCTTACCTATGCCTGCGTTCCTGCTCGATATCCTTTTCACATTCAATATTGCACTGGCGCTAGTGGTGCTTTTGGTGGCGATTTACAGCGACCGACCGCTCGACTTTGCAGCGTTTCCTACGGTTTTGTTGGTCGCGACCTTACTCAGGTTGGCGCTTAACGTCGCCTCGACACGTGTGGTACTGCTTGAAGGTCATAATGGTGGCGATGCTGCGGGTAAAGTGATTGAAGCTTTTGGTTCTGTGGTGATAGGTGGTAACTACGCCGTAGGCTTAGTGGTGTTTTTAATCCTTATTATTATTAACTTCGCCGTGGTGACTAAAGGTGCTGGGCGTATCTCCGAGGTCAGTGCTCGCTTTACCCTTGACGCCATGCCGGGTAAGCAAATGGCCATCGATGCCGATCTAAATGCAGGCTTATTAAGCCAAGATGAAGCGCGCGCACGCCGCGCAGAAGTGACCCGTGAAGCGGATTTTTACGGTGCGATGGACGGTGCGTCAAAATTCGTAAAAGGTGATGCGGTCGCCGGAATATTAATTCTTGTTATTAATATTGTGGGCGGTTTTATTATTGGTATTGCTCAGCATGACTTATCTTTCTCTTCTGCCGTTGAAATTTATACCCTATTAACCATTGGTGATGGCCTAGTCGCACAGATCCCTGGTCTTCTATTATCTATTGCTGCCGCCTTGATGGTGACCCGTCAAAACGAGTCTGGTGACATGGGCGAAATGGTCATGGGACAGATGTTTGACAGTCCCAAGGCGCTAGCGATTGCGGCAGGCGTGATGTTCGTGATGGGCATAGTGCCTGGTATGCCACATTTGGTGTTCTTATCCTGTGCAGCAACGGCTGGAGCGGGCGCTTACTTTATTAAGAAAAAACAAGCCACAGAGCGCGAGCGCGCGCTGGAACTTGCAAAGTCAGGCCCGGTGGAGCCTCGTAACACTGAGCCTAAAGAGCTGAGCTGGGATGACGTACAACATGTTGACACCATAGGTCTAGAAGTGGGTTATCGTCTAATCCCCTTAGTGGATAAAGGTCAGGGCGGCGAGCTACTTGGGCGTATTAAGGGTGTACGTAAGAAGCTGTCACAAGAGCTCGGCTTCTTGGTGCCTGCGGTTCATATTCGCGATAATCTCGATCTGTCGCCTAATGCCTATCGTATTTCCTTGATGGGCGTGGCATCGGGTGAAGCTGAAATTCGTCATGACTGTGAGCTAGCGATTAACCCTGGCCAAGTTTATGGCAAGCTAGATGGCATAGAAACTAAAGACCCCGCTTTTGGTTTAGATGCGGTGTGGATCGCTCCCGAAATGCGTGAGCACGCACAAACCTTAGGCTACACGGTAGTTGATGCCTCAACGGTAGTGGCCACTCACATCAGTCAGTTATTAAGTAACAACGCGGCCAAGCTACTTGGCTATGAAGAAGTACAACAATTACTTGAAATGCTTGGTAAGTATTCACCTAAGTTGGTCGATGGCTTTATCCCAGATGTGATGCCACTGGGCAGCGTCGTTAAAGTCATGCAAAACCTACTCAATGAAGGCGTGTCTATTCGTGATATGAAGACCATAGTCCAAACCTTGCTTGAGTATGGTCCTAAGAGTAGCGATACCGAAGTATTGACCGCCGCCGTGCGAATAGCCTTAAAACGCATGATAGTGCAAGAGATCAGCGGACCTGAGCTCGAAATCCCTGTCATTACTTTGGCGCCAGAGTTGGAACAAATGTTGCATCAGTCTATGCAGGCGACAGGAGGTGATGGTCCGAATATCGAACCAAGCCTTGCAGAACGTATGCAGAAGTCTTTAGTGGATGCGACGCAACGTCAAGAATTGGTAGGGCAACCTGCAATTTTATTGACATCAGGTATGCTGCGCTCAACCTTATCGCGATTCGTTAAGCATACGATCCCTAATTTGCGGGTAATTTCATATCAAGAAGTTCCCGATGAGAAACAGATACGTATCGTTTCGGCAGTGGGTCAGTAGAGGTCGAATAATTGAAGATTAAAAGATTTTTAGCAAAAGATATGCGCTCGGCCTTAGCCCAAGTTAAAGAAACCTTGGGATCAGATGCTGTCATTATGTCGAACAAGAAAGTGACCGGTGGCATTGAGATTGTCGCAGCGGTGGATTACGACGAACCTAAGCCAAAAGTTGCAGAGGCGCCTCGTTCGGCTGCGATGTTCACCGATCTTGCAGAAGAGAGAGTCACTTTAGGTGCGGCGCAGTCAAATGTTCGGCCAAATGTACGGGCAGAAAGCCGTGCTCAATCAACGCCAGCGCCTGATTCACTGCAAGCGTTACTCGAGCGTCAACAAAGCCGTATTAGTCAGCAAAGTCAGCCTACACGCAGTGATGACTTTGATATGCCTGAATGGGCTAAGGGGCTGCAGGCGCAAGTGAAGAAGCCTGAAGCGGCTAAGGCCGAGTTTACTCCTCACAGAGCGCCTGATAGCTTTAACGGCAGCAAGCAAAACAGCAATGCCGAATTTGATGCGATGAAAGAAGAGCTTACATCGATTCGTAATTTATTGACGCATCAAGTCAGTAGCTTGATGGTCGAACAGAAACAGCGCGTTGATCCCGTCGGGGCAATGCTAGAGAGTAAATTGTTAGAGGCTGAGTTTTCACCAGCGATAGCAAAGAAGCTATCAAGTTTAAGTGAACACTACTCTCCAGCAGAGTTAGTGGCTTCTTTACCACGTAGTTTAGCGAATATGCTCGACAATCAAGGTGATGATATTGTGCGTCAAGGTGGCGTGGTCGCATTTGTGGGGCCAACGGGGGTCGGTAAGACAACGACAGTGGCTAAATTAGCGGCGCGTTTTGCGGCATATCATGGCTCAGATCAAGTTGCGCTCATTACAACGGACCATTATCGTATTGGGGCCTATGAGCAATTAGCGACTTATGGCAAAATAATGGGATGCCCAGTAAAACAGGCCCATGATTTTAATGAGTTAGAGCAAATACTGTATCAATTTAGAAATCGTAAGCTAGTTTTGATTGATACAGCAGGTATGGGGCAAAGAGATCAGCGTTTATTCCAACAACTCGATAGTTTAGCGGCAAATAGCAGATTACCAATACGCAGTTATCTGGTAATGTCTGCTACTGGACAACGTCGTGTATTAGAAGATGCTGTAAAACAGTTTACGCGTATTCCACTCTCGGGTGCAGTACTGACAAAATTAGATGAATCAATTTCTTTAGCGCCAGCGTTAAGCGTCTTGATTCAAAGTGGGTTACCTTTAAGTTATGTAACTGATGGACAAAGAGTTCCAGAAGATATGCAGGTGGCAGATACTTTATCTTTAGCCAATCGCGCATTAGCTGCATTAGATAACAAACCTATAGAACCATTACATAATAGTGAAGGGTCGCAAGCAATGACCTATGCATTTGAGTGAAGCCATGACTCCGGATCAAGCAAGCGGTTTACGTATGATGAATCAGCCAAATAATGAAAAAGTAAAAGTTATCGCCGTATCAGGCGGTAAAGGTGGCGTTGGCAAAACTAGCGTGTCAATTAATACAGCTGTAGCGTTAGCCGAAAAGGGCAAACGAGTACTGGTATTAGACGCCGATTTAGGTTTAGCGAACGTCGACGTGATGCTAGGTTTGCGCGCAGAGCGAAATTTATCTCATGTTTTGTCGGGAGATGCCGAATTAGATGATGTCATCTTAAGAGGACCTAAAGGGATCGGTATTATTCCGGCGACTTCAGGAAGCCAGTCGATGGTGGAATTGTCTCAAGCACAGCATGCTGGTTTAATTCGCGCATTTAGCGAAATGAGAACTCAGTTTGATATCTTGATTGTCGATACCGCAGCGGGTATTTCGGATATGGTATTGAGCTTTTCACGAGCATCACAAGATGTATTGATTGTGGTATGTGATGAGCCAACGTCAATTACCGATGCCTATGCGCTAATTAAGATCTTAAGCCGTGAGCACGGCGTGTTCCGCTTCAAGATTGTCGCCAACATGGTGCGTAGCTTACGTGAAGGCATGGAGCTATTTGCTAAGTTAAGTAGGGTAACAGACCGATTCCTTGATGTGGCATTAGAGCTAGTGGCCACGGTGCCATTTGATGAAAATTTACGTAAGTCAGTACGTAAGCAAAAATTGATTGTAGAGGCGTATCCTAAGTCGCCAGCAGCTATTGCTTATCAGGGACTTGCGAATAAAGTAATGAGCTGGCCAGTACCATCACAACCTGGTGGTCATCTAGAGTTCTTCGTTGAACGACTAGTGCAACGCCCTAATTATCAAGAGGATAAATCGGGTGAATAAAGCGGCTGCGTATACTCGTTTTGATAATAAAACATCTATCGTTGAACAGTATGCACCGCTTGTAAAAAGAATAGCCCATCATCTTTTGGCCCGTTTACCTGCATCAGTTCAATTAGATGACTTGTTACAGGCTGGCATGATGGGGCTACTCGAAGCGTCATCAAACTTTGATGGTAGTAAAGGCGCCAAGTTCGAAACCTTTGCCGGTATTCGAATTCGTGGCTCGATGTTAGATGAAATCAGACGTGGCGACTGGGTACCGCGTTCAGTACACCGTAATCAACGCCGCGTAGCGCAAGTGATAGACCAACTCGAACAAGAGCTGGGTCGCGATGCGCAAGATAGCGAAATCGCCGAGCGATTAGAGATGCCACTCGATGAGTATTACGGCATTTTAAACGACGTATCAGTAGGTAAAGTCGTTGGGATAGAAGATTTAGGCGTGGCCGTTGAAGGGCTTAGTCCGGACGACGAACACGTAGACGATGCTTATGAGTCTCTGGCTGAAGTTGAGTTTCATTCAGCACTGGTTGCAGCGATTAAACTATTACCAGAAAGAGATGCGTTGGTCTTGTCGCTATATTACGATGAAGCATTGAATTTAAAAGAGATTGGGGCCATTCTTGAGGTCAGTGAGTCTAGAGTTAGCCAGATCCATAGTCAGGCGATGCTGAGACTCAAGGGTAAACTCAAGCATTGGACACAAGAATAAAATCATAATAATTGATACCACATTACATGCGCATTTTACGCGCGCTCCTCGGAGGAAACTTTGAACAAGAATATGAAGATTCTTGTTGTTGATGACTTTTCAACAATGAGACGTATCATTAAGAACTTGTTACGTGACTTGGGATTTAACAATACTCAAGAAGCAGATGACGGTTCTACAGCCTTACCTATGTTACAAAAAGGCGATTTTGATTTCGTTGTAACAGACTGGAACATGCCCGGCATGCAAGGTATTGATCTATTAAAAGCCATTCGCGCCGATGATAATTTGAAGCACCTTCCTGTATTGATGGTGACTGCTGAAGCTAAGCGAGAGCAGATTATTGCAGCAGCTCAAGCTGGCGTTAACGGTTATGTGGTTAAGCCATTTACCGCAGCAACACTAAAAGAAAAACTAGATAAAATTTTTGAAAGACTCGGCTAAGCAGGGATGAGCAATGCAGCAACAATTGTCAGGGCTGATTACTCTTGAGCAAGCCGAGAGTCTAGTTGCACTCCTTAGTCAGGGAGAGCAGGAAAAAGCGGATGAATTGGTAAGGGAAATTTCTGCACCAATTCAAAAGGATCTTTTCGATGAAGTAGGACGTTTAACTCGCCAGCTTCACAGTGCGATTGCTGATTTTCAATTTGATAATCGTTTAATTGAATTAGCCAATACAGAGATCCCAGATGCAAAAGAACGTTTGACTTATGTTATCGATATGACAGAGCAAGCGGCAAATAAAACCATGGACGCAGTGGAAGAGTGCTTACCTCTTGCTAATGCACTAAACGACAATATTCAAGCAATAAAACCCGCATGGGACAAGCTAATGCGTCGTGAGTTGCCACTGACAGAATTTAAAGTCTTATGTCACGATATTCAGCAGTTTGTTGAAAGAAGTGAATCGGATTCAAGCCGAGTCAAAGAGCTTCTAAATCAAATTTTATTGGCGCAAGACTTTCAAGACTTAACCGGACAGATTATCCGTCGAGTGATTGAACTCGTTAGAGAAGTTGAGAATAGCTTAGTGTCGATGCTGACAGTATTTGGTGAGCAACCTGCAAACGCGGTTGACGACAAGCCAAAGCTAAATGTTGAAGCCGAAGGTCCTATTATGAATGCAGAGCACCGCCAGGACGTGGTGACAGGTCAAGACGAAGTTGACGATCTGCTTTCGAGTTTGGGTTTTTAAGGGAGTCAAAGAATGTCCTTTGATGTTGATGAAGAGATACTGCAGGACTTTTTGATCGAAGCTGGTGAAATATTAGAGCTTCTACAAGAACAGTTAGTCACGTTAGAAAATAATCCGGATGATACCGAATTGCTAAATGCAATTTTTAGGGGATTCCATACGGTTAAAGGTGGCGCAGGATTCTTAGGTTTATCGCCTATGGTTGATGTCTGCCACGAAGCAGAAAACACCTTCGATCTTTTGCGTACAGGTAAACGTCAAGTTTCCGCTAATTTGATGGATGTCATTTTAAAAGCAGTAGACTCAATCAACTCAATGTTTGCCGAAACGCAAGCAGGGCAAGCTCAGTCTCCCGCTGAAGCAGTATTATTGGCTCAGCTTAAAACATTAAGCGCGGGCGAGTTACTCGCATCAGAAATTGATGAAGCGAGTCACTCTTCTGTTGAAGCCACCCCCGCTGATGTCATTCAAGTCCCTAACATTGCAGCTGCTGCTGAGCCAATAGCAGCGCAAGATGTATCAAATAGCGCCGATGCTGCAAGTATCGATGATATCGACGATCTTGAGTTTGAAGCCTTACTCGATGCGTTGCATGGCTCGGGTAACGGTCCGGGTAATGCCGCTGCGACAACAACGACGCCATCACAACCAGTATCTAATGATATTACTGACGATGAATTTGAATCTTTACTCGATGAGCTGCATGGCTCGGGTCAGTTTAAAGTTCAATCGGCGGCGCCCGCTGTTATCGAACACAGTTCATCAGATATTGATTCCGATGAAATTACTGATGATGAATTTGAGCGTTTACTCGATGAATTACATGGTTCAGGTACCAGCCCTGGTAAAGGGGCTAGTGTGGCTGAAATTAGTCAGCCTGCGCCTGTTGTACAAGCGATAACCACTTCGCAGCAGGTACCAGAGGTTAAGGCTGAGCCTAAACAGCAGCCTAAACCAGAGCCTAAAAAAGAACTTAAACCAGAACTTAAACCCGCTGCAGCCAAAGTTGCCCCTAAAGCGGCTAGCAATAATGCGCCACAAGCAGAGACGACAGTGCGGGTTGATACCGCAAGACTTGATCAGATCATGAATATGGTTGGTGAGCTGGTATTAGTGCGTAATCGTCTACTCAGCCTTGGCGTAGCACGCGAAGATGAAGATATGTCAAAGGCGTTAGCTAATCTTGACTTAGTGACAGCCGACCTACAAGGCGCTGTGATGAAAACTCGCATGCAGCCTATTAAGAAAGTGTTTGGCCGTTTCCCTCGCGTGGTACGCGATTTAGCGCGTAGCTTAAATAAAGAAATAGATCTGGTGATGATAGGTGAAGACACAGATCTTGATAAGAACCTTGTAGAAGCACTCGCCGATCCGTTAGTTCACTTAGTGAGAAACTCGGTCGACCATGGCATTGAAATGCCAGACGCTCGAGAAGCTAATGGCAAAGCGCGCGCAGGCACAATCACATTATCTGCAAGCCAGGAGGGCGACCATATCCTGCTTAAAATTGAGGATGATGGTGCGGGTATGGATCCCGAAAAGCTTAAACAGATTGCAATCAGCCGCGGTGTACTGGACGAAGATACCGCTGCACGTATGAGCGATGAAGAAGCCTATAACCTTATTTTTGCACCTGGTTTCTCAACCAAAGTTGAGGTCTCCGATATTTCGGGGCGCGGTGTGGGAATGGACGTGGTTAAGACCCGTATTACCCAGCTCAACGGCTCAGTTTATATCGACTCACAACTCGGTAAAGGCACACGTCTTGAGATTAAGGTGCCGTTGACCTTGGCGATTATGCCGACTCTGATGGTAGAAGTTGCTGAGCAAGTGTTTGCTCTACCTCTGTCTAGCGTGAATGAAATATTCCACTTAGATTTGACTAAGACCAATGTGGTTGACGGTCAGTTGACGGTGATTGTTCGTGATAAAGCTGTACCGCTGTTTTACCTTGAGCAATGGTTATCTCGCAAGGCATTGAGCTTTAGGCACGGTGACAAACAGCATGGCCATGTGGTTATTGTCCAACTAGGTACGATGCAAATTGGTTTTGTGGTTGATTCACTCATTGGCCAAGAAGAAGTGGTGATAAAGCCACTAGGCACATTGCTGCATGGTACGCCGGGCATGGCTGGTGCGACCATTACCTCTGATGGTGGTATAGCGCTGATCTTAGATGTACCGGGCCTACTAAAGCATTACGCACGTAACAGGAGCTAACACGGGTTAGCATAGGGAATAACAGGCATTGCCTTGTTATTCCCTTTTTTACATACAGCATTGAGCGAGCCAGTGGTGCGGTATAGGGATTTAAATGGGCATTAAAGTTTTAGTCGTTGATGATTCGAGTTTTTTCAGACGACGTGTTAGCGAAATAGTGAGTCAAGACTCTGAGCTTGAGGTCGTAGGCAGCGCATGTAACGGTGCTGAGGCCGTGAAGATGGCTGCAGAGTTGAATCCGAATGTGATCACCATGGACATCGAAATGCCTGTTATGGATGGGATCACTGCGGTAAAGCAGATCATGGCGAGCAAGCCAATTCCTATCTTAATGTTTTCATCACTGACCCATGATGGCGCTAAAGCCACATTGGAAGCATTAGACGCGGGTGCTTTAGACTTTTTACCAAAACGCTTTGAAGATATCGCCAGCAATAAAGATGACGCGATAGCGTTATTGCAGCAACGAATTCGTGCATTAGGTCGTCGACGTTTATTTAGGCCGATTGCTCGTCCATTGTCTGGCAATGACAGAGTTCAGCCTAGCGGTGTTAGTGCTACTAGTAGTATTAGTAATGAGAGAGCCGCGGATAGGATCCGTAGTTCATCGAGCCTTTCTCGCTCAGCCGTTACAGCTACAACCGCTGCAAGCACACTTGAAAGGCCCGCCAGTCGAGCAAGTGTTATCACTCGTGGTAGTGGCAAAAAATATAAAGCATTACTTATCGGTACCTCTACAGGGGGGCCAGTTGCACTGCAAAAGGTGTTAACTCAATTACCTGCTAATTATCCGCACCCCATTTTACTTATTCAACATATGCCAGCGGCTTTTACGCCAACATTTGCGACACGGCTTAATAGTTTATGCAAAATTGAAGTGAAAGAAGCAGAAACGGGCGATCAGCTTAAACCTGGCTGTGCGTATCTAGCGCCCGGTGGCATGCAAATGATGCTCGAGCGAGGGGGTGCCTATGGTCGTATTAAGGTGATTGCGGGTAAAGCCGATATGAATTATAAGCCTTGCGTCGATATTACCTTCGCTTCAGCCTCAAAAGTGATTGGTGGTGAGGTGCTGGCCGTTGTATTAACGGGTATGGGCGCCGATGGCCGAGAAGGAGCAAGAATGCTCAAAGGTATTGGCGCTACGGTATGGGCGCAAGATGAAGCGAGCTGTGTGGTTTATGGTATGCCGCAAGCCGTCACCGCGGCAGGCATTGCGACTAAATCGATAGCGTTAGAGCATATGGCTGAGTCAATTATGAAAGAGACCATTAATGGCTAAATCGGCAATAGGGCAAAGTGTCATTCAGCAACGAGGCGAAATGAATACGCTGTCGTTGCTGATACTCTTTTTGCTGAGTATTGCCTCATTTACGTTTGGGTCTCTGTACTTTGAATCGCAGCATAAGAATAAATTGTTATCTAGCGAAGTCCAAAAGCTTAAAAACAGCCAAGTATTATTGATGGTGCCCGATGAACAAGCCGAAGTGATGGCTAACTGGATGGCTGAAAACCCTCATTTCGTACAGTCCTTTGTCGACAAGGCTAAGCAAGGTGAATCTACGGTTTTACCGATAGGGCCTGGGATTAATCAGGCGGAGCAAGCTCAAACTCAACGGCCTAAAACTCAAAGGCCTTACATGAGTACTGATGTACAGCAAGTATCTAACAAAACGGTAAGCGCGTCATCAGTTGAAAAAGAGCGGCTGAACAATCAAAGTCAGCTTGCTGAGTCTGCTACAAAAAACAAGGTTGGCGTGGCCAATAACAATAACAATAACACTAGCGCTAACAATCTTCAGCAGCCGAAATCGGTGAAAGTGAACGAGCGTGAAGATGGCGTAAAGCTGATTAGTCTGCCCCATGGCGGGATTCGAGTCACAACAAGAGAACCCGAAGAGTAAGTTATTTGAAAATTTATATTTGATACTGTACTTACCCAAATTAGCTTTACAGCTGAAAGCGCAATAAACCGAGGAATATCTGTTGAAGATTTGGACCATAGCAAACCAAAAAGGCGGAGTGGGGAAAACAACAACTGTTGCCAGTCTGGCTGGTGCGTTTGTAAAGCGTGGTCTGCGGGTATTGATGGTCGACACCGATCCCCATGCTTCCCTCGGCTACTATCTCGGTATTGATAGCGAACAATTACCTTGTTCTTTATATGATCTTTTTTTAGCGCATAAGAACTTAACGGCAGACTGGGTACAAGCTCATATTGTGCCTACCAACGTGGTGGGATTAGATTTAATGCCATCGACCATGGCACTAGCAACGATAGATCGTAGTTTAGGTCACCAAGAAGGCATGGGACTGATTTTAACCAAGGCCTTAAAATTAGTGGAAGATCGATATGATGTTGTATTGATAGATTGCCCACCGGTACTTGGCGTGTTGATGGTTAATGCGTTAGCGGCAAGTCAGCATATTATTGTCCCGGTCCAAACCGAGTTTTTAGCGCTAAAGGGTTTAGACCGTATGGTAAAAACCATGCTGTTAATGGGCCGTTCAAAGAAAATTAAATACAGCTACACCATAGTACCTACTATGTTTGACAAACGTACTCGCGCGGCTTCAGCCGCTTTGTTACAACTTAATGAAGATTATAACGAAGAGCTGTGGCAGGACGTGATCCCAGTTGATACCAAATTTAGAGACGCCAGTTTGAGTCATTTACCCGCTTCACATTATGCGCCAAGTAGCCGTGGTGTGAAGGCATACGACAGATTACTCGATTATTTACTCGCGAAGGGCTTTTCTCATGTCAAAAGCAGTTGATGATGCGGTATGCGATTTTTTTTCGTTGTTGCTTAATGAGCCGCAGCCAATACGCGCAGTAGATAGCCTTACAGCAGAGCGCCTTGCAACAGAAAGTCGAGTAACTGCAAGCCATTATGCCCAAAGCAGAACACTAGCAAACCTAGAGAGTGACGAGCGCTTAAGTCGACAAGCCCTAGAGCAACTGTTTGCACGCTCGCCTAGAGAAGATAGCAACAGAGAAGAGAACAACAGAGAAGTACAGGCATGCTTAGACACTGCGCCTATACGTGACGCATGTATTTCTGAACGGCATGATACTAACACCACTTCGGTTATCGACAGCGAAGATAAGCACGCTATTAATCTAGGTCATGAGCTAAAGCAGCAAGCAGAATTAACGGTTAGCAGTGAAAGCCAGAATATTTTAGACACTCAAGCTATTACTGAAACGGCTATAGAGCCTTTGGCATCGACTCAAAAATTATTAGATCAGCTTGACGAAGAGTTTCAAGTGTTGTTTTTTAAGGTTGGCGGTTTGACTTTAGCTGTGCCACTAGTGAGCCTAGGAGGGATCGTTAATTTGGATAAGCTCACTCGGCTCATGGGGCGGCCAGCATGGTATATGGGAGTGCAGCAGTACCGAGAGGCGCAACTTAATGTGGTCGATACTTGCGCTTGGGTCATGCCTGAAAAGTATGAACCTCAGCTAGTCAATAGCGTAAAATATCAATATGTCGTGGTATTAGAAGATAGCGCATGGGGCTTAGGTTGCGAGACGTTAATCGATACCACTACAATTAAAAAGTCTGAGATTAATTGGCGCAGCCACGCGGGCAAGCGCCCGTGGCTTGCTGGTGTGGTAAAAGAGCGGATGTGCGGTATTTTAAATGTCGAAGCCTTGGTACAAATGTTGGGCTTGGGCTTAGGTTGCCAAGAGCAGGTTCCAGTTAATTAAAAATACTATTTGCGTACTGATGAGATGTGATTCTCAAGTGTCGAAGCCTTGGTACAAATGCTGGGCCTAGATTTAGACTCGGACCTAGGTTGCCAAGAGCAGGTTGCGCTGAATTAAATATACTATTTGCGTACTGATGAGATGTGATTCTCTAAGTGTCGAAGCCTTGGTACAAATGCTGGGCCTAGACTTGGACCTAGAACCTAGGACCTAGGACCTAGAACCTAGAACCTAGAACCTAGGCGTAGGCGTAGACTAAACAGAATAGTGTTATTCGACTATCTTTAATCACTAGTATTAATCACTGAGCGTTAAGCTGAGTAGGCTTGGTAAAGAATGATGCTAAGCTGCCGATACAAAGGCTACAAGAATAAAATGATTGGGTTGCAAGCAATAGAAACGATGCTTGCACCAGAGTAAATAATGAGTACCAATTAGAGAGCGTCGCTGTATTTATTAGGTAGTTAGAATGGGCTATATAAGGTATAAGGCTAAGTAACTATCTATTCTAGTTGCAAATATTATGCGTGCTAGCACATTATTGCCATTAAAGAGTGGTTAGCCAGTTGGTTTGGTTGGTATAAATATTAAAGAATAGATTAGACATATAGCTGCAGAGCTATTGATTGAGGCGATTATGACAAGTTCAAACAGTGTAGCGGTAGCAGCAGGAACCGAAGATGCAGTATTGCAGTGGGTAACATTTAAGCTGGATAATGAGACTTACGGTATTAACGTTATGCAGGTACAAGAAGTATTGCGTTATACCGAGATTGCTCCGGTACCAGGCGCGCCTGATTACGTATTAGGTATTATTAACTTACGTGGTAACGTTGTTACGGTTATCGATACCCGCTCACGTTTTGGTTTAGCCTCTGCTGATATTAACGACTCAACTCGTATCGTGATTATTGAAGCTGAAAAGCAGGTTATCGGTATTTTAGTTGATAGCGTTGCAGAAGTTGTTTATCTGCGTCGTTCAGAAATCGATAATGCTCCGAACGTCGGTACTGAAGAGAGCACCAAGTTCATTCAAGGTGTGAGCAACCGTGATAACGAGCTCTTGATTTTAGTTGATTTAGATAAGTTGTTATCTGATGAAGAGTGGATGGAACTGACGCAGGTTTAATATTTTGAAGGTGCTAGGGCGTTCGCAGGCTCACTTCGAGGACGCTTCGCTTCTAGGGCCTAGAAAGCAAAAGCTTGTATCTATTAAGTGTAGAGTTTCTTTTGCCAAACCTAGGACCTTCATTAAAAGTAGGTCGGCATTTATGCCGACGCTTTGATCTTTTAAGGCTTTCCGTCAGCGAAGCGTTCCGTAGTGACATTCATTGATACAAACAGTCACGTGCCGTAAGACCGCAGGCCGTTCGTCTTAGCCTTACTGTTTATTGATGTTCCTAGAACCTGCTTTTCCTAGGACCTTGCTCCTTCTTAGCTTTAACCTAGAAGGAGCAAGGCGACGCCCTCGAAGTGACGCAGTCACGCTCTAGCAGCGCAGCGTCCTTCTTAGATATTTTAATAAGAAGAGTCCTTAATGATAGCCGAAGAAATGTTAATAGCTGCAGCGCTAGTATTTGCAGTCGCTTGTTTAGGTTTAGTGCTCTTTTTGCAAAAACAAACCACAAAGCTGCGTACCAAAGTAGATGCATTGACCTTGTTGGTTAAAGAAGGTGATAAGCAAAGAGAAGCTGTTAAGCGTGAACTGCAAGAGCTTAGAAGCGGTACGATTGGTGTTGGACGTCGTATGCTAGAGCTAGAGAAAAAGCTAACACAACAAGATGCTAAACTTGAAGAGAGCAGCCAGCAAGAGCCTCAAGCTCGACTATATACTCGTGCAATGAAGATGGTTGCCTTGGGCGCAGGCGTCCAAGAGCTTATTGAAGAGTGTGAGTTACCCAAAGCAGAAGCTGAATTACTCATTCGTTTGCATGGCAAGTAGAAGGGCAGGCTGCGTCTTTATAGGACTCTAGGGATTAGATATCTAGATCTTTTGCACTTCTCCGTGTCCTCCGTGAAAGCGCAGCGCTCCGTGGTAAAAAAGCTCTTAAACGCTGTAACCAAAAAGTAAAGCTATTCACCACAGAGGACACAGAGCGCT
>NZ_JBRILQ010000044.1:0-39965 GCF_052977045.1 Shewanella sp. 125m-7 | reverse complement strand
CAATTCTTTTATAGCAGAATTAAAACAGTTATTAGCGTTTATCGGACGCGGGATGGAGCAGTATGGTAGCTCGTCGGACTCAACTCTTTATCAAATCTAGGCGAAGGTCGTTGCCAGTTCTTTTATAGAAAGCAATCCAGCTCCCGCAAGCAATTCTTTTATAACAGAATTAAAACAGTTAAACTAACATGTAGGCCAGCGAAAGCTGGTTTTTTTGTGCCTAGAATTTGTGACTATTGCCAATTCATCCATATATCTAAATCAGAATGGGTATTCATGTTGGATTTAACCGGATGCGGGATGGAGCAGTATGCTAGCTCGTCGGGCTCAATTCTTTATCAAATCTAGGCGAAGGTCGTTGCCAGTTCTTTTATAGAAAGCAATCCAGCTCCCGCAAGCAATTCTTTTATAACAGAATTAAAACAGTTAAACTAACATGTAGGCCAGCGAGAGCTGGTTTTTTTGTGCCTAAAATTTGTGACTATTGCTAATTCATCCATATATCTAAATCAGAATAGGTATTCATGTTGGATTTAACCGGATGCGGGGTGGAGCAGTATGCTAGCTCGTCGGACTTAAAAAGATTAAAGGAGTAACATGTTTTCGATTATCGATTGTGGTAAATTAAGATTACGCCAATTTGAAGCAAAAGGTTTTGAGCTATTGGCGATATATAGAGATACACCTGAATTTTGCCAAATTTCAAAGCGGATCTGATTACACATTAGCTAAAAGACGGTAGTAAAAGAAATCACCATGACAAGACCTATTTCAAACATCACTTTACCAATGCTTTTAATAGCCTGTATTAATCTTGTAGGCTGCAATATTGCGAATCATGGCTCGTTTGTGACTACGACTTATCAAGATATCAATCTTACACAAAGCTTAGTTAATCTTGGGCCCGTTCTAGGCCAAAGTTGCCAAACTAATTTTTTATACATATTGCCAATGGGTGAAAGCGTTTCATCTCCTGAGGCGATTGCGGCAGCAAAAAGCGTCATTCAAGGCACTGAGATTTTAACGGACGTGACAATTGACGATACTTTGTCAATCGGGGTTGGTTACTCACAGCAATGCATTAATGTTCAAGGTATCGCTTATGGGACAGTGGTCGAGGCTTGAGGTTGATATCAACCTATGGTTTACGCTTGCTGCAGAGCTACAGCTGTATAAAATTAACTAAAAGCGCTCGAAACTAAATTTAGATTGAGGATTAAAGTTAAGATTCAGAAATAGGAATATTATCTGTGCTGGTTAATGCGCCAACAGATGAGCAATTGTAATGCTTATCCGTTGGCGAAGTTTTAAATGCTCACAGGTAAAACCTAGATTTTATGAACCATCCTCTAAGCAAAGTGATTTTCCTGCTTCATAGCAGCTAGGCTGTCTAGGGCAGACCGCGCCACGAGCACAAATTAATCGAGCCTCGTTTTCAATTCCACGTTCTATCCAGTTAATATTTAATATTTTGGCAACGCTCATTAGATCTTTTTTAATATGAGTCGGCATCTCTACAGAGCCAGCGTTAGTTGCACATGACTGTTTCAAGTCTGCTGCTATAGCGGCGGCATTACCGCCCTGAGCATCAATCGCGGGGTTAAGGTCGATTCCTGCACATAACACGTGATTATTACCTGCCATATCTTGAACTTTTATCGACTCACAGCAGTAAATTCTGGGCTCTTCTGCGACATCTAATATCGATATTTGCGCCGATGTGCCCACTTTCGGCTCATTGATCATTCTAAACACGGCCCAGTGCTGACAGGGGTCTTCTACTACGCGCATATTTCCCCAGGGAAGGGGGATCCCATTTCCTCGATACACGGCTTTGAGTTTCCCCGGGGCGTAAGCGTCGAAATAGTGCCAGTGAGGATAAGGAGACACGACTGTCATCCTACGCATGGCCACCGAAGCCGAGATCCCCATCTTTTTATGGACATCTATTTCATAGCCGTGGCGATCAAGCAGCTGTCTGAATGGTACTTTTGGGCATAACAATGCACCGGCAAAAAAACTGGATTCAAAATCTCGCCATGCGTGTAGGATATCTTGCGCATTAAGAGTTGATGACGCAGGTTTTGTTAGCTCATCGTGTGATGCAGTATGGCGTCTCCCTGCGGTTAACACACATTTTAAGCCATCTTTATTGTGTAATACACAATGACCGATATGCACAGCTAAATCATACTTAAGCCGTGTAGGAAAAGATTTAAGCATCTTATTTAGGTAAATAGTAGAAGGAGGCTCAAAAAAAGACGTCACAACGTGAGCAGCACTGACGCCCATTTCATCGACGATTTCTTGTGGGGTTCTGTCCACCCATTTAAGTTTTAATCCTAGATTTTTAGCGATATCTTTTAAATCATCTAAAGCAAGTGGTAGGCGCTTATGGCCGACTTCTTCTGCAGCACGTTCAAGATCGGGGAAGTGATTTTGATGGTGCTCTTGATGAGCCCTAATCAGCAGATGAGCAAATTCACGTCCTGTTGTACCTGTTTGAGATAGCATTTCAGGGATAGCAATCTGTAAAATATCATTGGAAAATAGGAAGCTTGGCTCCAAAGCCATGCCGTTTATCCCACCTCGGCGGCCCTTATTTGGAGTAATCGCATCATCTTCTGGCACATCATCGAGAAACCAGTCCACCTCCTTTTGAAACACTGTGGCGATAACGGCAAGCATACCAGCGCTTGGGACTCGCTTGCCGCGTTCAATCATAGACAAGTAAGAAACAGACGGTGCGGATTCAGGGTCTACACGCACACAGCGCGCTGATAAATCTTCCATCGTGAGGTGATTGCGTTTCCTCAGATTTCTAATCTTTGTACCCAAGAAATGTGACTTTCTGATCAAGCTCTGATTATTTTTCATCTTGTAAAATTCACAGTGTAAAATTTTTATTGTGAAATTGTAATGAAAATTGCACTAGACTACAAATCAAGCAATCGGAAAACAGAATTTGTGATTGTGACTACAACGGATAACGACCTACGATATTAAAACGTAAGAGGACAGGGCCATGGAACTATCAACAATCAATAGTACTCAAGTAAATCAGAATAATAACTTCATTGGTGCGGATCTTGTTGATGTGAACGTTGTCGAAGTGGCGACTAGCAATTCAACAGGCCCCTGTGCGAAAACTTTTTTAGACGCGAAATTCCCTTTAGCAAAAGGCTCTCATAAGAATGCATGTAGCTATGTTGTCTACTACCAGCAGCTGTTGATCTTTATGGCCGATGGAACGCAAACCGGATTACGCCAACCAAAGCAGTTTGTTGCTTTAAATGGACATAAGAGTGAACCGACAGCCATTTTGCTAAACGACAATGGCACCCATGTTGAACTTACTTTTGACCGTAAAAAAGAAAATGGCTGTGAGGATCTTGCAAATATTAAAGATATTCAGTTAGAAGGGCATGAATACTGGATCAGTTTGATTGATATTGAAAAGTCAGTGGTCGCCTCTTCTATGCAAGATCAGCTATTTACCGCCAAAGATGGTAGTGACTATATTCTTAAGGGCTAGAATAAATCCTACTGTAATGGTTCTATAAAACACCGAGACTAATATTTGTTTCGGTGTTTCAGTTCTTTAAAGAGTAAATATCCCAATTTCTATAACACTATTCTGGGGGCTTATTCAGACAGGTGGCTGGTAACAGAACTAAGCGATATAGAAAGGGCACATGAGCAAATAAGTTAGGTTACGTTACGATATTGTCGTAAAAATCCAATTAAGTGTAATGGCTTAATGCGAGTCTTATTCACACTTTATGATGATAATTTCATTTTTTACTGTCAACACTGACAAGTGTCCCTTTTTCTTCGTGGTTTTTGAGCGCTTAGCTTGCGTATTATCTGCTTTACTCCTATGATCGCAGCGTTTTCTTTTCTGGGTAAATTTTAATGTTGAAATCTTCGCTATCTCCTAGCTCCAATGAGCTTGTGATCAGTATTCTTGATCTTGTCTTATCAGAGGGTAAGCCGTTAGATCGCGCTTATTCACAGCACTTTTCTGGCCTTAAATTAGAGCCGGCTGAACAAGGTCGTATCACATTCGTCGTGGGTGATATTCTGAGAAGGTTGAATCTTTACTGTTATCTTTCTGATGTGAAGCCTGAAGAGATGGCACGCTTAGGCTCGCGTTTACTTAATGTGTGGCATCTATTTAACGAATTACCGCTACCTAAAATGCAGTATGCATTACAAGTAGACGAGGCAGAACTCGCTTCTCGAGTCGAATCCGCTAAAGCCAAACCTGTTTTATGGGATGGTTGTCCAGATTGGCTTAACGAAATGGGCCAAGCACAAATGGGCGATAAGTGGCCAGCAGAGAGAGCAGCACTTAATAAACCCGCCAAACGTTTTTTACGTACCAATATTTTAAAGTGTACTCGTGAAGAACTCGCACAATCTCTTCGTAAAGAAGGCGTTGAAACCCTTGTTGTTGAAGGCGTCGATACTGCACTAGAAGTCGTATCTGATTCAGCGCTGTTTAGAACTGAAACCTTTAAAAAAGGCTGGTTCGAGCAACAAGATGCTGGTTCGCAATTAGTTGCATTAGCACTTGATGCAAAACCTGGCATGCGCGTCGTTGATGCTTGCGCGGGTGCTGGTGGTAAGACTTTATCTATTTCTGCACAGATGAAAGGTAAAGGCCGTTTGCTTGCGATGGATGTCGAGCAGTGGAAACTTGATAACCTAAAGCAACGTGCGCGCCGTGCAGGTGCTCACAACGTTGAAACGCGAATCATTGCAAGCAGTAAAACCATTAAACGTCTAAAGTTGACTGCTGACAGAGTGTTACTCGATGTGCCTTGTTCAGGTTTAGGTGTTCTAAAACGTAACCCTGATGCAAAGTGGCGTGATACCCCTGAGCGTTTACCTGTGCTTGTTGAATTGCAAAAGCATATTTTACAGAGCTATAGCCGTATGGTTAAAGTGGGCGGTATACTAGTTTACGCAACGTGCTCTATTATGCCTGAAGAGAATCGCAACCAAATCGATGTGTTTTTAGCCGACAATAAGCATTTCAGATTTATAGAAGACGAGACTATTAGCCCTGCTGAAACCGGATTTGATGGGTTTTACTTGGCTAAATTAGAGCGCATTGCTGAAGCTTAATTTCGCCGCAACAATAAGCCGTTTTAAAAAGAGCACTTAGGTGCTCTTTTTTGTCTTTAGCAATTGTAAAAATTGGTCATCTTTTAAAACTAGTGGTATTGTTAACTTACTCGCCGTTTACCGTGATTAAAACCGTCTACTACTAGCTTCATCTCTATGTTTACCAAAATATATGCCTTGCTACGTTCCCAAATTAAGTAAAAGATGAAGTTATCAGGCGATAATTAAATAAAGGTTTTGGGTAAAGATTACACTTCAGTGGCAACTACTTTACTGACTGTAGTTTTACTAGTTATAACTTTGTCGGCTTGTGCTCCAGCGACTAAAACGGCTACAGAGAGTATTAGGTAATATAGGGGCTGTGCGTGATAAAAAGTACCATCGACAAGACCATGAATAGATAAGCTAACAATAACGATAAGAGCCATTGTCGATTCGAGATTAGAACCTGACGTTTTATCTGACACCTGCTTCATTGCTGTTTGGATCATACTGTAATAGAGGTAGGCAATAAGCGCTCCGCCAACGACGCCGTAAGTGATAAGCATTTGTAAGATAACGTTATGCGGCTGTAAGCCAAATACATGTTCCGGATGGAACCTGTAACCCTCTGGCCCCAATCCAAACCAAGGGGTTTCAGTTATTGCATTAATCGTTTGAGTCCAGATAGCTATTCGATTTGATGACAATTTATTAAGGCCTTCTTCAACATTATTGACTTCGATAGAGGTAAAAAATCTGCCTGGTCCATTCCAGTTAAAAATAGAAACCCAATCGGCCAAAAATATTGAACTGATAATTAATATGAGTAGAAGAACTAAATACTTAAGCACTAATTGACGTTGATACAGCAGGTAAGCGATATAAATTGAGACGGTAGAAAAATATGCAATGAGCGAACCTCGACCACCCAACCAGATGAGAAGTGCTAGATTACTCATAAAGACAATACTTAATATGGTCATATTAGCTGAGTGATTTCGTTGCTGAAGTAGGTAAACAGATAAAATGGAGGTGCTTGCACAACAAAGATATCCTAAATATCTGATATTACTCGCGAAAGGTACAGATAATGTATTCTCATACAGACTGGACGGATAGCCGGTTAATTGCATGATAACCAAAATAATAGCAATGAAAAAAATGGTCGCTGGAATGGCCTTAAAGCAACATAACACACTGTAACGGTACTGAATTTGGCTATAGGCTAACGTTGCAAAAAACAAAAGGTGAATGGCAGTAAATAATACTGAAAAGTTAACAATAGTGTATTGAATGTCATTTGCTTTGTCTGGGTAGTTAAGCAATGTTGAGGCTATCAAGCTAATAAGCATCAACACTCCAATAATTGCCACTTTTGGTGCGATAGCTATGGGTTGATGTATGCTTTGTTTTTGATAGTGCGTAATGCGTAAAAATAGATAGAGGCCAATAAATATCAGCTCAAATTTTGCGACAGTAAAGGCCACGATAAAGGGGGCGGCTCCACCCATTAATGTGATCGCAATTGTGATGGAAATAAGCAAGGTTTTAAAGATAGTTTCGATAGGGGGTGAACAAAAGAATGGGTTAGAATTTATATGACTCATGTTATCGACCTGAATAGAGGGAAGTTGGCTGGTCGCAAATAGAGTGTGGATCAAATCCTGGATCGCCCTGATACTGCAGACAAAGCGCCGTTAACATAGGTGTCCAATTAAAGTCTCCTTCATAAGTGTTATCGGTATAAATTTTGTTGTTAGTTATATCAAGTAATACAAGCTCATTAACATTGGGAAGCATACTTAACTGCCAATTTTGAAAATAAACGGCACGCTGTTTTTTCGCAATTAAATCACTGTAATTTTCTAGCTTCATATAAGCTCTGCCATCATTTCTAAGTTCGTAATGAGAGGCGGTTTCAGACATCACTTCATTTTTATCAATAAAACTTTTATTGATTGACTTTACCGGTAGTGAAGACTCAACAAAAATGAATCTATTATTTTGAGTCATTGTTTCCTCATCGGGTAATGGAAGACCGTCTAAATGAGTCAACTCAGCAGAAGGTAGGCCCATTTCAGAGAGAATACTCGGAACGATATCGACTAATGAATAAGTCCCCTCTAATACACTTGGTGTCGTTACTACTTTGTCATCTTTGAACTTAACTTTAGCCATCAAAATGTGAGATTGTTGTTGATCTAGAATATTGGTTCCGTGACCCCAGGACTTAGGCTTAGGGATGGACGATTTTGACATCTGTATGGGAGAATATTGATCTTGATTAAAGCTTTCGCCGTGATCAGAGATAATATAGACGATAGCGTTTTTTAAGAGTCCTTTTTCCTCAAGCTTAGTAAAGATATCACTCAATTGATTATCGACGCTCTTAAGCATCTCCTTATACATATAATGATTATAATTGCCATCCCAGTGCTCTTTGGGTTCAGGAATAAAGTCTTTAGAAGTATATGGCCAATGAAGCTGGCAGTAATGTAAAGCTAGGAAATTAGGCTTGTCAACAGAGAGGTTATTTATAACGTCATCGTTAAATGAGTTAGGAGAGTACGCCTTACCATAGGCACGATTATTATAAAGGTAGGGGAGTAAAGACGCCGCATACGGATGCTGGAGAAGCACGTTCAAAAATGGTAAGTCACCAAAGCCACTGATAATGGCATCCGCCACACCGATTTTAGGTCCAATTACCGCATCGAAGCCATAGCTATAATCAATTTGGTTAAACCGGCGCTCATCAATAGCATAAGAAGTATGGTAACCCTCTGATTTCAAATGCTCAATGACCGGAAGGCGCTTATCGACAACTTCTGGTGGGGCTAGATTAAACCTGACCCCATTGTTAACTGGGTATTTGCCTGTTAATAAACTCATCCAAGCCACGTAGGTTCGACCTTGAGGCGTGTAAGCATTTTTGTAAACTATGCTGTTTTCTAGTTGGTTATTTAAAAATGGAGTGAGATTTTTATCGCCGCCAAAAGTCACTAAATGATCAGGTCTTAAACCGTCGACCCCAACAATAATAATATTAGGAGTAGACACAAGATCTTGGTACTTATCAGAAGGAATAAGCAATGGTATTGCTAAAAATAGCAATAACAATGATGAGGTCGTAATGACGCTTATCTTGGTACAAATACTTAACCAACCTCTATAAAATAAAAATAATAATGAGATCCCCATTGTGGCAAAAACTTCGGGCTGAGATAAAAAGTGACTCCTTAAGTATGATGTTAAAGAGGTTGGGTAGAGGTAGGAGCTCACGGCAACAACAAATGTAATGTTAGCGGTAACGATAACTAACCAATACAAATCTTTCTGATTTGCATTTTTAAGACTTACGACGGGAGAAATGGTTGATATGACGATAAAAACAGACCAGATGATTAACGTTATTAATATTACAAATACAAAGTAAACTAAATCAATGATTAATCCGCTGCTGGATAGGAAATTGCTATCTATATTATTCATTGTGCTTGCAAGAGAAAGAACCGAGTAGGGCTGAATTGAAGCTTTAAAGTTAAATGTGAAGATGACAAAAAGCAGTAAGGTCGCGAAGGTTCTCAACAATATACGTAGATAATTGGGGTCGTTTAGTTGCTTCAATTTACTATCAGTCATTATTAGTTGGGATATCCTCACTAACTTTTTTTGCATTTATCGGGTACTTACCTTCCAAGCCCATAAAGTCCTGTTCTTTAGAGGCTGGCCAGTCACCTAAAATCAAGTATCGCTCTACCAAAGTCGAACCAGAAGGATTATCAGATTTAATCGCTGCCGCTTTTTCATAGTCTTGCCACATAGCAGAAGTGTTTACTAGCACTAATACAACTAGCACAATACATAATGTAAAAGAGGTAGTATCGAAGCTAAAAGCACTAAATCTCAATTGAACGTCCCTCTTTTAATGGATAAAAATTTGTATTTTAATAGACATACAATTTGAGTATAGAAGAGATTTTAACGCGAGTAGAAAAATTTTGTGCACTATTGGTACAAATGAGCTTTTCGGTAAGCTAAGTAAAATAATCGTTTATTTGTTTGTAAGTATTACGCTTTCTGTACTAGACCTAATAGGTACTAGCATGGATGCCAATAAATAAAATAAAGTCGTCTTTATTTATCAGTTATGGACGATGTTTTCAATATGATTTGATAATAAATAGGCATTTAATTGGTAACAAAACACGTGTTATTCGCTACAAAGCTTTTGCTGTTGCTTGTTTTCACTCCTATCGCAGGGGCTGAAGATGGTATAAGTGACTATGAATCGCTATTGGATCTAAAAACATTAGCAACAGATATAGGCGTGACTAAGCGTTTATTAGCAGAAAAAAATATCGAAGAAACCTTATCATTACTCAATAGAAATATTTTTCAAGGTGTTGAACATAACCGTTTCGACTCCACATTTTATCAGCAAGCCATCAAAGACCATGACATCAAAAGGGTTAGAACGAAAATTAAGGAGTACAACGCCTATGCTCGTTATCAATGGCCTCAGGTGCATTTTATAGCGCTTAAACTCGGTTATAGACATCAAGAAGTGGCTAAGTTGCGCTGGATCCTTGCTCAATTAGGTGATCTTGAACCTTATTCATTATCGGCGTATAGAGAACGTATTGTCGATCCCTCTCTTGAACTGGGTATCAAACGATTTCAACGTCGTCATGGCTGTGAAGTTACAGGGAAATTAGATACGCGTACATTAGGTTACTTAAATACTGCCCCTGTTGTCAGAGTTGCCCAGCTTCAAATGACGTTAAAATACTTAATTGTTACAACCGCTAGCTCTCACGAGTATGTTGAAGTGAACCTTGCTGAGTTTATGCTACGGGTTAAAAAAGGTGGGGTTGAACAATTATCTATGCCCGTTATTGTTGGCAGCTTATCTAACAGAACCCCATTACTTAAGACTTATGTTAGCAGAATAACCATTAATCCCGATTGGACGCCACCATATAGTATTATCGCTAACGATCTTAGCTCTGCTGTATCTAAATCACCGGGTTACATTAAGAATAATGGTTTTGTGTTTAAGGAACCATCGGGTAGAACCGCTGATTTAGACTTGAAAAACATGGATATACATTCATTTAGAGAGAATATAAAGAAATATAAGCTTGTTCAGCTACCAGGTCGCAACAATGCACTCGGTCAATACCGTTTTTCCATCCCAAACAATCACTCTATATATTTACATGACACTCCAAATAAAGGCTTGTTTAATCGAAAAAATAGAGCGTTGAGTCATGGGTGTATTCGATTGTCGCAACCTGCAGTCTTTGCTAAATATTTGATCGAAAAAGAAACCGATGGAGTACAAAGTCTATTTTATAGATCACTTGATAAAACAAGTACCTCTTATTTTAGTTTGAACCGAAAGCTGCCCATATACATAGTGTCTAACTCTGTGTGGGTGGATAAAAAAGGTCTGTTGCAAATACGAGATGATTTGAAGTGATTTTCACATTTGAAAAGTTGATTGAATTAAGGTATTGAATATGGACAACTTGTGTTATGACAATAAGACATTAGTTAAGCTGATTAGAAAAGAAAAAAATGCGAGGATGAAGCTTAAGTTATTGGCTGTACTGCACTTTCAAGACGGTAAGTCTAGGTATAAAATTTCAGATTACCTTAAAGTAAGTCGAACAAGTGTTAATCGGTGGATTACGAATTATCTTTCCTTTGGATTAGAGGGATTGAAAGAAAAACCTCACTCAGGTAGACCAAGCATTTTGTCTAGTAAAGAACTAGAACAAGTAAAAAGCTATATCAACAATAAAAACAAACAAGCTAGTAATGATAAAGTAACTGGAGGAGATGTTAAAAGGTACATAGAGAAAAATTTTGGTATTAAATATGAAATTTCGAGTATCTATAAAATGATGGATCGTCTTTAAGTTATATTGTGGTTTTTAAAAGTAGCTTTCAATCTTTGATGTAACACATCTCTTTATTCCTACCCGTTCCTCCAATAACTATACAGCGCTCAAACTCGCCTATGACTACTTATATTTCAGTAGTGTTAAATTAATAATGATTAGAGTTTAACTTACACTATTTAAAATACAGTGTGTTACACGATTAAGTATTATTTTAAACCTAAAAAAGTTGAATAAATTTATGGTCTATTTTTACATTGTTGCTACTTTAGTGTGGTTCTAAAGTCGTGATGAAATTTATGTGTTACTTGGCAACGGATGACCTCTACTTAGCTTTATTATCCCAAATAAGCGTGTTCGACCAGCTTTTTGGTTTGTGGCGATATATTGTACTGACTTTTTTGCTGGAACTGATAGCCATTTCCATTGTTATGGCATCTGGCTTTGCTAGCAGGTTGATTTGCAGTGGATCAGTAAATTATTCAATGTAGAGATATGGTGATCTGTTTGCTAGTTTTATTAGTAGCGTTACGCAGGGAGCAAACAGGCTTGCTACCGTAACGATAAAGAATTACCCGTTCTGGTTCTTAATTGTGGTAATAAATTTTATGGTGGAGATTATTATGGATATTAAAAGTTTACTAAAAGAGTTTATTGAAGATGAAAGCGGTCTCACTGCAGTTGAATACGCAATTGCTGGTGGATTAGTTGTAGGCGGCATGATCACTGCATTTTCAGACTTAGGTACAAGTGCTTCAACGAGAATAGAATGTTTGGAATCAGCTGTTAATGGAAATGATTCTTGCTAATTATCTCAAGTTGATTTTGCCCATCTGATGATGGGCTTTATTTAACGGATGGAGTTATTTCAAAATGGATAATTCACAATTACTATTTCAAGTTTTTTTTACTGCTTTTTTTTTGATCGTTGCTGTGATTGTTGATTTGAAGTGTGAACGAATTCCTAATGTCCTTTCTTTTATTATTATTGTTACTGGGTTTTCAATTAATGGATATTTTGGAGGTCTGAACGGATTGTTGTTATCAACTTCAGGTTTCTCATTGGCCTTTGTAGTTTTATTGCCCACCTTTATTTTAAAAGTTTTAGGTGCGGGAGATATTAAGTTGATGATGGGCGTTGGAGCATTAATGGGGCCAAGTCTATTAATTTGGAGTATTGCTTACGGCATTGTTGCTGGCGCATTAACTAGTTTATTACTTATATTATGGAAAACAGGCTTTAGTGGTTGTTATAAATCACTAAAAAGATACTGGGATTGTTTTTATTTAAGAACGTACTTTAAACCTGAAGCTGATGAAGCTGCAGGTCAAACAGTGCCTTACGCTCCCGCACTGGCAATCGGTTGGTTATGGGCTTGTTCACTGAACCCTGAAATTAGTCATCTCTATGCTGTGGTTAGCCAGTCTTTGATTTCATAGGAAGTTAGAAAATATGACTCCTACTCAAAATAACACTCAAGATACAACAGTACTATCTATAGATAGTTTAACTAATACGCTAGAAAGCAATTTAGCACCTCGCCCAATTAATATAGAGCAAACAGGTTTAAGTGAATCGCTACTGCTTGATTTGTTGACAAAACACCTTTTATCTAATGGTGTGTTAACAAAAAAACAGCTGACTAAGTTGATGGGAGTGACGGGTGGTATTATTCAACAGCTACTTGATACGGCAAAAACGTTGGCTTGGGTGGAAAATAGGCAAACAACAACAGATGGACAGATGCGTTATGCATTAAGTTTGGGCGGAGAAACCCATGCTAAGCAAGCGTTATCAAGGAATGGATATTTAGGGTTGGCACCGATCCCTTTGAATCAATATTCACGTGTTTGTAAGGCTCAATCAAGTCGAACCCATCCTATTACCTTCGAAATGTTAAAAAAGGGGTTATCGGCACTGGTATTACCGAAAGATCTTCTGTTTAAAATTGGTCCTGCGATGAATTCGAGTCGACCGGTATTAATTTATGGCCCCCCTGGCACAGGGAAAAGTTATCTTTGCCGACATTTAAATTTGACTTTGAGTGATTCCGTTCTCATTCCTTATGCATTAGCCATTGGTAACGAAGTCATTCAAGTTTTTGATCCTGAGTTGCACCATAAAGTTAAAAAAGAAGACATTAATACCCTCAAACTTACAGAAGGTGATGATCCTAGGTGGTTAAGGTGTGAGAGGCCTTTACGAATTACGGGGGGAGAGCTAACAGCCGACATGCTTGAAGTGCAGTTTGACTGCCATAGTCGTACTTACATGGCCCCGCTGCAATTAAAAGCAAATAATGGGATTTTATTATTAGATGATTTGGGTCGTCAAAAGATCAGTGCGAAACAGTTATTTAATCGTTGGATTATTCCAATGGAAGAGCGAAGAGATTATTTAAGCCTGCAATCAGGCGAGCACTTTGAAATTCCTTTTGAACTTATTTTGTTATTTTCGACTAACCTTGATCCAAAAGAATTAGTTGATGAGGCCTTTTTAAGACGATTGGGTTATAAAATTCATTTTGATGCTTTAGATGAAGAGCTATATAGGAAAATATGGTTCCAAGTTTGTGATGATTTAAATTTAAGTTGTACAGAGGAAGTCTTTCAGTATTTATTAATTGAATATCATAAGCGCTATGGCAAACCTCTAATTCCTTGCTATCCGCGTGACCTATTAGGAATTATGTCAGATCAAATAAGTTTTATGGAGTTTGAACCCATTGTCACTCCGTCTTTAGTTGACTCTGCTTGGTCGATTTATTTTGTATAATATTTTTTGATTTTAATTAGGAGCGACAAATGAATAACAAAACAGTCTTATTTGTCATTTTATCATTAGTATTTGGTGTCACTGCGGTTTACCTTGCGCAAAACTGGCTAAAATCGAACGGCCAAACTGAAACGGTTGGAGCAACCGCTAATGTGATTACTATGGTGGCAGAAGTCCCTTTAGGAACCATTATTGAAAGGAAGCATCTTGCTTTAACCTCTGTACCCGAAAACTTGGTTCCAGAAGGTGCGATATTGGATATTGCTCAAGCAGAAGGTCAAGTTGTTAAACATCGATTGTATCAGGGGGAAGTGTTACGTAAAGAACGTATAACCCCAAAAGGGGAAGGTAGTACCTTAGCGAGCTTGATTACGCCTACAATGCGTGCAGTGACAATACGTGTAAATGATGTTGTGGGTGTAGCGGGTTTTCTTCTTCCTGGTAATAGAGTCGATATTATTAACATTATTACTAGCGGTGGTTTAAGAACTGACGTCGTTCTTTCTAATGTAAAGATTTTGGCGATTGATCAACGTGCATCTAATGATGAAAACAAACCCGTTGTAGTCCGAGCCGTAACGTTAGAGTTGAGTTTGGAGCAAGCAGAAACGTTAATGATAGCCCGAAGTCGTGGTTCACTGCAGTTAGCGCTACGAAACCCTAACGATACAGCTGTTATTGAGCTTGCAGATATTGAAGCAGATCAAAGTAAAACTCCGGAATTATCTGTAGATAATAGAGCTTCACCAGTGAAAGTTGCCCAGGTCACCACAGAAAAAAGTAATGAAAAAGAAAAAGTATTATTGCTTAAAGGCATGAATGAGCAAGAGATTAAAATAGAAAATTAATATTAGTTAGCAACAAGCATAAGACTCATGTTTTAAGGAGATTAACATGTCATTTATTCGCCATTGTATAATTGTTTGTTTGTTAACAATGCTTTTTGCTCCCCCCGCAGATGCTGGAGGACCAACGGCTGGGATCAGAAACGATGTTCAAGTTATCCCCATTTTTAAGTCTCGCATTTTGATGTTAAAAGGGCCTGTACACCGAGTTTCTGTTGGTAATCCCAGTATTGCTGATATCAAGTTACTGCCAAATAATGAGCTCTATATTTTAGGTAAGCAGTTAGGTAGTACCAATATTATGATTTGGGACCAGAATGAACAGTTGGCCAGAATCATGGATATTGAAGTTACCCACGATTTAAATGGGTTGAAGACGCGGTTACATGAGTTTTTACCGACAGAGAAACTAGGGGTTCAGACTTCGCAAGGGCAACTTTTACTCAGTGGACAAGCTTCAAATCTTCAAAAAATGAATACTGCTGTTGAATTGGCTCAAGGATATGCAGAAGCCGCCGCTGGGGGGCTAGCACCTAGCAAAGTGCTCAATATGATGACGGTAGGTGGAGACCATCAAGTCATGCTTGAGGTCGTTGTAGCAGAGGTACAACGAAATGTAGCAAGACAGTTCGATTCTAAGTTTTTAATTTTCAATCAAGGTTCTAACTTATCTGGTGGTGTTGTCGGTGGCGGAGGTTTTGATCCAGGCAGTATTGGTGGCGTAAGTGGTAAAGGAATTTTCGCACAATACATTAATGGCGATTTAATGATGAATTTCGCACTCGATGTGGCTAAACAAAACGGGTTGGCGAAAGTGTTAGCCGAGCCAAATGTGACAGCAATGAGCGGCCAGGCTGCTGAGTTTTTATCGGGCGGCGAATTCCCAATTCCAGTACCGGGTGAAAATGGTAATACGACCATTGAATATAGAGATTACGGCGTCGGCGTGAAATTTGTACCAACTGTACTTGATTCGGGGCAAATAAATTTGAATCTAAATGTTGTTGTCAGTGAGGTGAGTACAGCAAACGGTTTTTCTATTTCGGGTAATACTTCAACCTCATTGGTTGTTCCCTCACTCGTTAAACGCAGTACCGCGACAACAGTGGAGTTAGCTGATGGACAAACAATTGCAATTAGTGGACTCATTAGCGACACGCTTAGAGAAAACATAGACAAGCTACCTGGATTAGGGGACGTCCCAGTTTTAGGTCAATTGTTTACAAGTAAAAGTTTTCAAAGTGGTCAAAGCGAATTGGTGATATTAGTGACTCCCAGGCTTGTTAGAGCGTTTAACCGTAAAGACATTTCCTTACCAACCGATGGGTTTGTTATACCTTCAGATGTGGAGTTTTATTTGCTAGGCAAGCTTTCACATAAAGAAAAAAGTGCCAACGGCAATGAGACCCTTTATGAGCCTGCTGCGTCAGGTGCAAAGCTAGATGACACGGGGACTCAGCAAAAATATGGTCACTCACTTTGATATCAGGAGAACCTCTGATGAAACTTATGAACATTAATTCTTATTTTGTTGCAATTTCTTTTGTACTTATCAGTATCAGCGGCTGTACAAAAATCAATGACTTCCCGATGGGAGAAAGCTATTACCAAGTTAAGCAGGTACAAATTTTAGACCCTGATGCGGCAGAACGTAACGACGGTATTATACTTAGTCTAGATGGTAGTTATGGGCAAAAGGTCATGCAGTCCTACCGTGCTAGCTCGGTTTCACCGACTACCGCAAAAAGTATGGGCTCTATTAGAGCCAATAGTTCGGGAGGTAGCAGCTCTGGAAGCAATAATTGAATGCTAATAGAGAGGCTATTTATCAGGCGGGATAGAGGTCATTATGTCTAGATATTTCACTAGCATCAATCGAAGTGAATTTAAGTTTCGTCATCAATCTGGTGCTATTTTGGTGATGTTCACCATTGGACTATTTGCCATTATTGCAATGGCTGCGTTAGCTTTAGATAGCAGCCATATGCTGCTCAATAAAGGACGGCTACAAAATGCAGTCGACTCAGCAGCGTTAAGTGCAGCAAAGAAACTTCAAGATGGTGGTACTCTTGCCGAAGCAAGGCAAGTCGTTGTTACTATATTATCTCAGAACCTGAGTCATAGTGAAAATAACGAAATTCAGGATATCGTAACTCTTTCAACTCCTGATTATGGCGCTACTCAAGTGACAGAACATGTCAGTGTTGAGTTTTCAGCATTACCGGATCCATTTACTCCGGGCGCTGTTGAAACCTATGAATATGTTCGGGTGAGTGTAGAAGAGGTAGCATTAGATAATTTTTTGGCCCAAATATTTAACTTTGACAAAAAAGTAAGGGCTTCAGCCGTCGCAGGCAGAAGCACAGATATTGAGTGCTTAAATAAGGTTGTTCCACTATTAGTCTGTGGTGATATGTCAAAACCCGACGATTACGGGATGACACACGGTGGGCTCCATGTAATGAAAATTGGTTCAAAACAAAAGCCTTCAGACCCAGATGTTACGCTGGGACCTGGTAACTTTCAGCTGTTAGATTTAGGTGGGCCAGGTGGTAAAGGTATTGAACAGGGCTTAGCTGGTGAGTATTCGCCAGGCGCATGTGTAGGTGTTGGTCAAACGGTACCAACAGAACCCGGCAATAAAGTTGGTCCAGTAGCGAGTGGTCTAAATACTCGCTTTGGAGAGTGGCCCAATGGGAATAAGTTGAACTCAACAGATCACCCAAGAGATCTCAATACCTGTGAAGGGGATAAATTATTAGTTGATGGGCAAGCAACCATTACTAATCCTACTGCTGAATATTACAGTTATGCTGCTTATTACGGGCAAGATGCCGATGGAACAGATGTAGCACATTCCAAGTATTGTAAAAGCGGTAATATGTTAGATCCTTCAACTACAACGAAGGCGGATAGAAGGAAACTCCCCGTCGTTATCGGAGATTGTACCGGTAAGATAAATGGTAAAAATGTCGTAACCGTTAAATCGATAGGTTGCTTTTTTTTAACACAGAAAGTTGAGCATACCGGTAATACCTCTATCATCATTGGTGAGTATATTTCTGAATGTGGTTCATCGGGTAATGCTTCATTAGACCCTGATTTTGATAGTGATAACTTTACTATTGTTCTATATCGCGATCCAGATAGTCCTGATTCTTAGGGGGCCTTATGTTTATAAAAAAGCAACATGGGATAGCCGTTATTGAGTTCACTTTAGTTTTACCAATATTAGTGTTAATTATTTTTGTTACCGTAGAGTTTGGTCGTTTGTTATACCAATATAGTGAGTTAACAAGAATGGCTCGAAGCGCAGGGCGTTTTATCTCCAATACCGCGATTGTTAATACAACAGGTAACCTACCCGCTGTTTTGTCTGACACCAATTGTGATTTCTGTATCACTAAAATGAAGCGGGTGCTGTTAAGTGGCGATACGATAAATACAACATCTAATCTTTCCGGGCTTTCTAGTGCCGATATTACGGTTGCTGAGTATCCCGCTAATAGCGGAATCTTAGTCGTCAATGTTAGCTATGATTGGACACCTCTCTTTACTGATAAATTCAATACACTTTCTTTTGGTGATGATATTGACCTTAGCTTTAATTTAAACGCTAGTTATGCGGTAACAGCACTATGAAAAAAGCCATGAAAAAACAACGTGGTGTTTATGTCATCGAGTTTACTTTGGTTGCAGCTGTTTTTTTTGTACTGCTGTTTGCGGCTATAGAGTTTGGCAGATTATTATTTACCTATAATGTGCTTCATGAAGCATCTCGAAGGGCGGCGAGGTTAGCAACCGTTTGTCAGGTTAACAGTGATGTTAATTCTATTTCTCTTTTTAATGATGCGGCTATTCTCCCCAATTTGAGTGCAAGCAATCTAACCATTAGTTATTTAGCCTACGATGGTACATCGGCTTCTGGTATTGATATTGATTTGGTTAGAGCTGAGATTAAGGATTATCAACACCAGTTTTTAGTACCTGGACTATATCGAATTATAAATTCACCAACATTCACGACGACTTTACCTCGTGAAAGCCTCGGAATATTTAAAGGAGGCTCAACAGATTGTAGTTTATAAGAAAAATAAATAATTATTGAGGGATTATTGTCTATAGTAAATATAGCGTTAGTAACTTTAAGGGAGGTAAAGTGCAAAATGGATAAGCCGCTTGAGCTATGTGTCTCTAATAACCAAGAGCAACAAGAACCAATGCATATAAAATTCCCTTTTCCAATAGAGGCAATCGTTGTTAGTGATGGTGTTCAGTCACTAGATTGGCTGAAGCAATGTTTAACATATTGTGATAATTTCAAACCTAAAGCATCCTCTTATTTTGACCCCTATTTAGCACAAGAACAAAACCAGTTTAATTTGGTACTCTTGGTATTGCCAAATGATGAAATTGAGGCGAAAACAGCCTTAGCTTATGCATCAAATTTTGGCTGTGACATCGTTTTAATCGGTGTTAATACTCCTCAAAATATTTTGCGACTTGCTTTCCAGTACGAAGTCACAGATTTTGTGCCGTATGGTTCACCTAGTGATGAGCTTCTTGCTTCGATAAAAAAAATATCAAACCGTTTAGTCGAGCTGGCAGACTTGGCGCCTGTTATCGCGGTACTTAATGGTAAGTCAGGCTCTGGCGCAAGTTTTATTTGTGCAAGTTTGGCGGATATAGTGTCTCAACGTAATGACAGTAATGTTGCTGTGCTGGACCTAGATCTGCATCAAGGGACTTTGTCCCATATGCTAGGACGCGAGTCCAAATATTCTGTTTGTGATGTTTTAAGTTCCATTCACGAGTTGGATGAAGTGGCTTTGCAAAGCACTATGACTAAACAGGGTAATTTAAGCCTACTTGCCGCTAAGCCCTTTGAGTTATTGATGCTAGATAAAAAATTTGAATTTACTCATATAAAAGATCTTATTTGGAAATATCGTCATTTTTATAAACAAGTGATCTTAGACTTTTCTAGAGGCCTTGAAGATTGGAATTATGAACTCCTTTCTGACGCGACAATTTTATTAATCACCCAGCAAAACATCATGCATCTAAGACAGACAAAGGATCTGGTCACTCAATTAACCAAGAAGATGGGGGTTGGAATTGATAAGATTCATCTGGTTGTAAATCGATATGATAAACATTCAGATATATCGCTTTCGGATATTAAGGAGGCCATAGGAATTGAGAGTATCGCGACTGTTGTTAATGATTATAAATTATCAAGTGAATGTGTTGAGCTAGGCAAACCATTAAGTGAATTGGCGAAAAAGCAAAAGCTGGTACTCGATATTAAGCATTTGGCTGATAATTTTTTACCTGCAAGCCAACAAGGTAACGATAAAAATCAAGGCTTTTGGAAGCGGATGTTAGGGAAGTGATATGGATAACAATCAGCACAATAATAAATTTAGTGAATTTCAGCCATTAACTCAAGAAGAACAAAAAATTAAAGTCATGCTTTATGAAAAGCTATTGAGTTTGATGGATCTGTCCTTAATCGAAACAGTATCAAAAGAGCAAGCTCAGCTTCAAATAAGTGAAATCAGTGAGCAAATTTTAAGTGAGCTCAATTTACCCATTAACTTATCAACTAGAAAGCGGCTCATCAATTTGATTATTGATGAAGTTTTGGGCTTAGGTCCGTTAGAAACCTTGCTTGCAGATCCGTCCATTTCTGACATTCTTGTCAACTCATTTGATCGCGTTTATGTCGAGCGTCGAGGTAAACTTGAATCGGTCGATATTAAATTCCACAGTGATGCTCATCTTTTAAATATTATCGACAGAATTGTTTCAAGCGTCGGCCGTCGTATTGATGAATCTTCTCCTATGGTAGATGCAAGGCTTGCAGATGGATCACGTGTTAATGCCATTATTCCACCACTTGCATTGGATGGACCTTCTCTTTCGATTCGTCGTTTTGCCGTTGATAAACTCAATGCACGTCAACTCATTGATATCGGTTCCGTCACAGAGTCAATGATTGAACTGTTGAAAGGGGGAGTGAAGGGAAAGCTAAATATTTTGGTTTCTGGCGGTACAGGTAGTGGTAAAACGACCTTGCTGAATATGTTATCTGGCTTTATTCCTAGTGATGAACGAATAGTCACAATTGAGGACTCAGCAGAACTGCAATTACAGCAACCTCATACCGTAAGGCTTGAAACTCGTCCCGCAAATATTGAGGGAAAGGGAGAGGTTTCGCAGCGAGATTTAGTTAAAAACTGTTTACGAATGAGGCCAGATCGAATCGTGATTGGTGAGGTTCGTGGCGGAGAGGCGTTAGATATGCTGACGGCGATGAACACGGGTCATGAAGGCTCATTAACGACACTCCATGCCAATAGCCCTAGAGATGCATTAGGTAGATTGGAATATATGGTGTGTATGGCTGGTTTTGACATGCCAGTGAGTAATATCCGTACTCAAATAGCATCAGCGATCGATTTGGTGGTGCAGTTAGAGCGTCAGGAAGACGGACGAAGGAGAGTCACGAGTATTCAAGAGATTAATGGTATGGAAGGCGATATTATTACCATGTCTGAAATATTTCGTTTTGCGCGTAAAGGGATTGATGAAAATAGCATGATTATTGGCGAGTTTGAATCGACAGGCGTAATACCGAGTTGTCATACCAAGTTAAAGCAGCACGGAATTGAGCTGCCTTATCATCTATTTAACTGTGGCGATCCATTTGCTGAATTTTAAGGGGCTAGTTCATGTTTTCTGATCAAGTGATATTTCTTGGCCTTGTTTTCATTGCTGTTTTATTCTTAACACAAGCGTTATTTTTACCTGTCTATAGCCCGCAACGGGCAAATACGGCACTTGTTCGTAAACGCTTAAAAAAGCTGTCGCAAGAATCTGGTGATATTACCTATGAAACTTCGCTTTTACGTAAAAGTCGTTTAGGTAAGTTGGGGCCAATTGGACGTTGGCTAGAAAGTTTTGAACTGATTGAGAACTTAAGTTATCGATTAGAATTAGCTGATTATAAAATGATGGGCCATCAGTTTATTGCTTTAGCATTATTGACCGCAAGTTTGGCAGGCGTTGCCGTTTGGGCATATTTAGCTGAGTTGAACGCTGCTGTATTTATGTTTTTTTTAATCATTTTTTTATTTAATTTTAAGCTTAATCGTGACACCACGAAACGCATGGATAAGATCGAGGAGAGCTTTCCTGATGCCTTAGATGTATTGAGAAGAGCACTTCAAGCGGGTTACTCTTTTTCTGATGCGGTTAAGTTGGTTACCGAAGAGATGGAAGGGCCGCTGGCTAAAGAGTTTAGCCTGATGTTTGCCAATATTAACTACAGTAAAGATACCAAAAGAGCACTTTTAGGTTTTATAGAGCGGGTACCCAGTGTATCTGCAATGGCGTTTGCCAGTGCCGTCATGGTCCAAAAAGAAACCGGCGGCAATTTAGCTGAGAATATTAACAACTTAGCCAGAGTGATTCGCCTTCGTTTTAAGTTTAGGCGCAGAGTCAGAACATTATCTGCAGAAGGGCGCTTATCAGCCTGGATCCTGATCTTACTGCCTTTCGTTTTATTTGCGGTTATCCATCTTCAAACTCCTGGGTATGTGGGGGAATTAACGGGGACGGAAGACGGCAATAAATTACTCATGTGGGGTGCCATCGGTATGTTTGTTGGTGGCATGTGGATCAGCAAGCTTATAAGGATAGATATGTGATATGGATTTCCTAATTGGTTTATTTGGACAGTTTTTTGATGATCCCCAACACGTTGAGTGGGCCATTTATTTCGTTGCAGCTATCGCTGGCGTTATGTTGGCTATTTCTATTTCTTACTTAATTAGTGGTGTTTATTCACCGGTTAGAACACGCCTTAAAGCATTAAGTGAAGGTGATGACAAAAGGTCTGTCACTCAAGATGTGACAGGCACTTTAGAGCATGGTATTGGAGAGATGGCTAAAAAGCCCTTCTTTAATTTTTCTAACCATGAGACACGTAGATTGCTTATTCATGCGGGTTTTCATTCTGAAAACGCATTAGCCGTGTTTAATGCTGCTCGCTTACTTCTACTCCTACTAGGGGCTGTCGTCGCTGTTTTAATATTAAATATTTTTCCTGAAATCTCGGGGATCTGGATTATCTATATTTTCTGTTTGCTCATTGGAGGAGCATTCATCACACCTTCTATCGTTTTACAATCTCTAGCTAACAGACGAATGCGTAAATTACGGATTGGTTTTCCTGATGCGCTAGACTTACTAGTGGTTTGCTGTGAAGCGGGCTTAGGCTTAATGGCCGCGATGCAGAGAGTTGCAAAGGAGTTGGCGATAAGTCACCCAACTCTTGCCAGTGAATTAGACTTGGTTTGTAGCAAAGTCAGGGCGGGCTTAACTGTCAAAGTTGCCTTACAGGAGTTTACCGATAGAACAGGCCTTGAAGATATTAAGGGACTCAATTCTGCTATATCGCAGAGTATGAGATTAGGAACCGGGATTGCTGAAACCTTACGTGTTTTTTCAGATGAATACCGTGATAAGCGATTACAAGCTGCTGAAGAGCAAGCAGCAAAACTGGCCGTTAAAATGATTTTTCCTATGATGTGTTGTATTTGGCCTTCGTTTTTCATTGTGGCAGTCGGGCCCGCAGTTCTTAAAGTCATGAAAGTGTGGGGGCAGGCATTTTAATGTACAGGTGAATGATCGTTACTCAAAATATATAAAGATAATAAAGTCTTTGGGGGGCTATTATGATTTTAAAGCAGCTAATAACCGTTAGCGCTAAAACGATGATAAGAATATTATTAGCAATTAGCATAGTAATGTTTCTTCAAGCTTGTAGTTCGACGTCTGAGACTGAGCAACAAGTACCAATAAAAGCGCCCGATAGACAAGATTTACTGGATGCAGGATCACTGTCATCCATTACTAATGATTTGACAGCACCTCAAACGGAACAAGATGCGCTAAATAAAGCGCATTTAGAAGAACAGTCCGGGAATTTAGAAAAAGCATTGTATGCCTATATTCAAGCATTAGATTTTAATGCTAAAAATGCTGAAACTTTTTATCAAATCGGTAGAATTCATACAATCAGGGGCAACCCAGACATTGCTTTTAAGGCTTATAATGAAGCCTTGGCTCTCGAACCGAACTTTATGAAGGTTCATGCTGATTTAGGTGTTATTAGCATGGATAAGCGTCAGTATAGAAAGGCGCGCCAACATCTAGAAAAAGCAATTGAGCTGGATCAAGAAAGGCTTTCTGCACTTGATGTCAAACGGAAAATGGGGAGTTTTTGGGTTCCTAATAGAGAGTCTCCAGCTCGAGTGTATAACGCCATCGCCATTTTAGAAGATGTTGAAAATCACTATCAAAAAGCTCGAACTTACTTTAAGCTTATTTTGGAGTTACAGCCACACTCTCCAGTCTTGATCACCAATCTTGGATATTCTTATTATTTGACCGGCGAGCTTGCGATGGCTGAAAAGTATTTACGCCAGGCGATTCGAGCGGACTCAAATTTTGATAGAGCTTGGACAAATCTGGGTTTAGTTTATGTGCGTAAGGGCTTACATAAGCGGGCTCTAGCTACATTTGAGCACTCTATGTCACCTGCGGATGCACTAAATGATTTAGGCTATTTTCTGATGTTAGAAGGCCAGTATGAGAAAGCGATTGGATTATTTGAGCGAGCTATTGATACTTCATCGAGCTATTTTGAACAGGCACAAAAGAATCTAAGGCGTGCTAAAGCTGAACTTTCAGATGAATTTCAACATGCGGGCGGTGAGTTTTAATAAGTAATACACTTTTTAAAGATTATTTTTGGCCAAAAATAAATGGGCTTCCAAATATTAGAACGTTTTATAGGTTGATACGTACTCTGCTTTTAAGCTTATCAGCCCAAGTATAGAGTCGCTAGAAAGTCAATATAGCGGCTATAAATTGCAGTGCTGTGTTAATAAGCTCGATAAGCACGATAGTACCACTGCCCATAACAATAAGAAGCAAATGATATAGTTAGCACATTGATTATCGTGTGTTGCTAACCGCAGCAAAGAATTACCTAGCATCGATAACGGTCGTAAATTAAATACAAGAAGGGAGCCTTAGGCTCCCTTCTTAAGTAATTGTTTACTAATAAATTGCTTATTAAATAATTACTAACCAACTAACCAACTAACCAACTAACCAATTGCTTATCAATATTTAAAATCTACTTTAGTAATATTATGGGATCAACAAACTCAAGGTGCAGTGCTTCAGCAACTTCAGCACAGGTGATCTTACCGTGCATCACATTTAGCCCATTTAGCAAGTGTTTGTCTTGTAAAAGTGCTTCTCTATAACCAAGCTGAGCAAGCTTAATAATATACGGTAAGGTCGCATTATTTAATGCAAAAGTTGATGTGCGCGCTACTGCGCCTGGCATGTTCGCGACACAGTAATGTACAACGTCATCAACGATATAAGTTGGATCTTGGTGTGTCGTAGCATGAGAAGTTTCAATACAGCCGCCTTGGTCAATTGCAACATCTACAATCGCAGAGCCAGGTTTCATTCGTTTGATATGGTCTTTAGTGACAAGTTTTGGCGCTGCTGCACCAGGAACGAGAACACCACCAATAACAAGGTCTGCTTCTAATACATGCTTTTCAATAGCATCAGCAGTAGAGTAAATTGCTTTTACCTTGTTATCAAACTGAGCGTTAAGACGACGAAGCGCATCTATGCTTCTATCTAGAATAACAACATCAGCGCCAAGCCCAACAGCCATTTGTGCTGCATTTGTGCCAACCATACCACCGCCAATAATAACGACTTTAGCTGGTTCTACACCTGGAACACCGCCGAGTAACATACCGCGGCCACCCATTGATTTTTCTAGTGCCATTGCGCCGGCTTGGATAGACATACGGCCTGCAACTTCTGACATAGGTGCTAGCAAAGGAAGTGTGCCACGATCGTCTGTCACTGTTTCATAAGCAATACAAACAGCACCACTTTTAACTAAATCTTCAGTTTGAGGAAGATCTGGTGCTAGGTGAAGATAGGTGAATAGCAGCTGATCTTCACGTAGCATTGCACGCTCGACTGCTTGAGGTTCTTTCACTTTGACGATCATTTCTGATTTGGCAAATACTTCTGCCGCAGTATCTAGAATCTTAGCACCGACTTCGACATAATCATTGTCAGTAAAACCTATGCCTGAGCCAGCATTTGTTTCAATAAAAACCTCATGACCTCGTGACGTCAATTCGCGAACACTCGATGGAACCATGCCAACACGATATTCGTGATTTTTGATTTCTTTTGGAACACCTATAATCATCTTCGAGCCTCAATTTTGCATAAAAACCCATTGAATATGGGTGTAATTGTTATTTTATATTGCCTGAACGTGAATGTTTCAGGGAAATCTAGTATAGTATTCCTTCCGCAGTTTTTGCTGCTGAAGTTTTTTTAAAAGCAGACAATAATGTCGATTTATACGTCAGCCAGGGTTATAAATATGGTTAATAATAAAAAGAGTCCTATAAAAGACTTAGATCGTATCGATAGAAATATACTTAATGAATTACAGATTGATGGCCGTATTTCAAATGTCGAGTTATCCAAGCGTGTAGGATTGAGCCCAACACCGTGCCTAGAAAGAGTTAAAAGACTTGAAAAGCAAGGTTATATAAAGGGTTACACAGCATTAGTAAATCCTCATTATTTGGGGGCATCATTATTAGTGTTCGTAGAGATCACCTTAAACCGCGATACTGCTGAAGTGTTTGATAAGTTCAATAAAGCCGTACAACTGCTCGATGATATTCAAGAATGCCATCTAGTGTCAGGTGATTTTGACTACTTATTGAAGACTCGAGTTTCTGATATGTCTGCATATCGTCGCTTATTAGGTGAAACGCTTCTTAAACTACCTGCCGTTTCAGACACTCGTACATATGTGGTTATGGAAGAGGTTAAGCAAACAAATCGTGTTGCTATCAATACCGTTTCAGAGTCGTAAATATTATATTAAATAACAAAAGGAGCCGAAAAGGCTCCTTTTTTTATACAAAATCCAAATTGATACAAATTGATGCAAAGTGTTTTTATGCATAAGTATTCGGTTGTTACGTGAAGCTGTAAACGCTGCATAAAGTCTTAAATTCTGGTATCTTGTCATTAATTAACGTTTTTTAGTGTAGGTTTTCCATTGTCTAAGGGAAATAGTGTTAAAACGCTCTCCGGCGTACAACGGCTATTAGAAGGTAGTCTCATTGTTTGTTGCATGCTCGCAACATACGTTCTTATTTCATTGAGCAGTTTCCATTCTTCAGATCCAGGATGGAGTCAATCAAATTTCGATGGCGAAATTAATAACTTAACTGGTGCGGTAGGCGCCTGGCTAGCGGATGTACTGTTTTATTTCTTTGGTTATTGTGCCTACATCATACCGATTATTATTGCGCTAACGGGCTGGCTCCTGTTTAAACGAACCCACAAACTATTAGAAATCGACTATTTCTCGGTGGGCCTGCGCTTAATTGGGTTCTTATTGATAGTGCTTAGTCTTGCTGCTTTAGCGAGTATGAACGCAAACGCTATTTACGGTTTTTCGGCCGGTGGTGTTGCCGGTGACGTAATTGGCCAAGCGATGCTTCCTTATTTTAATAAGTTAGGTACTACACTTTTATTACTCTGCTTTGTCGGAGCGGGCTTTACCCTCCTAACAGGGATCAGTTGGTTAACCGTGATCGACTTAACCGGATATGGAACGATTTGGTTATTCAATAAAATTAGAGGCTTACCTAGTAAATTTAAGCCTGCTATGGGCGAGACTGAAGATACTCGCGGTTTTATGTCTGTGGTTGAGCGTTTTAAAGAACGAAGAAATAAACAAGCTGATGAATATGAAGACGACAACGAACAAAACCTTCAAAATGATGAGCCTGCAGAACATGAGATAAAGGTCCAACAAAGAGTTGAGCCTAAAATTATTGAGCCGAAATTTACACAAGCCGTTATCAATGAAGACGCTGTAGTACTAGAGACTGTTGAACCATCGATTGCGGTGCCTTGGGTTAGTGAGACTAAAGATGACATTGAGTCCATCGATTTTAATCACAATGAGTCCGTTGGTGCGGTTAATGCTGCTAAACGCGTCGAAGCAGAAAAAGCTAAGATCGTTGATGGGATTGTAGTCCTGCCAGGTCAAGAGATAGTAAAAGAGCGTCCGCCTATGGCGCCGTTGCCTTGTATCTCTTTATTAGATGTACCAAACCGTAAAGCTAATCCAATCAGCCAAGAAGAGTTGGAGCAAATTGGTAAGCTGGTTGAAGTAAAGCTTGCCGACTTTAACATCACCGCCAATGTCGTAGGTGTTTATCCAGGGCCTGTGGTGACTCGATTTGAGCTTGAATTAGCTCCTGGTATTAAAGCATCTAAAATTACCAATCTTTCTAAAGATTTGGCGCGTTCGTTATTGGCTGAGAATGTACGAGTCGTTGAGGTGATCCCAGGAAAAGCCTACGTAGGTCTTGAGTTGCCAAACAAGTTCCGTGAAACTGTCTTTATGCGCGACGTACTCGATTGTGAAGAGTTTAGAGAAAACCCATCACATTTAAGCATGGTACTTGGCGCCGATATTGGTGGTAAACCGGTTATTGTTGATTTAGGCAAAATGCCTCACCTTCTGGTTGCTGGTACAACGGGTTCGGGTAAGTCTGTAGGGGTTAACGTCATGATTACCAGCTTGCTTTATAAGTCTGGCCCAGATGATGTGCGCTTCATCATGATCGACCCTAAAATGCTTGAACTATCAGTTTATGAGGGGATCCCCCATCTCTTGTGCGAAGTCGTAACGGATATGAAAGAAGCGGCTAATGCACTGCGTTGGTGTGTGGGCGAGATGGAACGTCGCTATAAACTGATGTCAGCACTAGGGGTGCGTAACCTTAAAGGCTACAACGCGAAAATAAAACAGGCCAAAGAGTCGGGTCAGCCTATCTGTGATCCACTTTGGAAAGCATCAGATAGTATGGAATCTCAGGCTCCAGAGCTAGATAAACTGCCTTCTATCGTTGTCGTGGTCGATGAATTTGCCGATATGATAATGATTGTGGGTAAAAAAGTAGAAGAGTTAATTGCGCGTATTGCACAAAAAGCGCGTGCTGCGGGGATCCATTTAATTCTAGCAACTCAAAGACCATCAGTTGACGTGATAACCGGCTTAATTAAAGCGAACATCCCAACGCGTATGGCATTCCAAGTTTCATCTAGAATTGACTCTAGAACGATTCTAGATCAGCAAGGTGCCGAGACGTTATTGGGTATGGGTGACATGTTGTATTTACCTCCTGGAACCAGTGTGCCAAACCGAGTTCATGGTGCATTCATCGATGATCACGAGGTACATAAAGTTGTCGCTGATTGGCATGCTCGCGGTAAGCCACAATATATAGAAGAGATATTACAGGGTTCTGCAGAAGGTGAGCAGGTGTTACTACCTGGTGAGTCTAGTGATTCAGAAGAAGAAATGGATGCCCTATATGATGATGCTGTTGCGTTTGTAACCCAAACTCGTCGTGGTTCGATATCGAGTGTGCAGCGGAAGTTCAAGATTGGCTACAACCGCGCAGCGCGAATTATCGAACAGATGGAGCTACAAGGTGTTGTTAGCTCTCAAGGGCATAACGGTAACCGAGAGGTGCTAGCACCGCCACCGCCGAAAGATTACGTCTAAATTAACGGATCTAGGACGACCTTAGGTACCTATTCAGTGTTAAAGTTAAGCCAGTTCTAGGCTTAACTTGGAGAACAAGATGAAAAAGATTTTTGCTATTGCAGCGTTAAGCCTGCCGTTGTTTACTCATTTGCCTGCATTGGCAGATAGTTCAGATGAATTAAAAATAAAATTAAATGAAATTAGTAGTCTAAAGGCCGATTTCAGTCAAACAGTTACCGATATCAACGATAAAGTTATCCAGACTGGAGAAGGTGTGTTTGCGCTTTCTCATCCAAATCAGTTTTATTGGCACTTAACCGCACCAGATGAGTCGTTGATTGTCGCCGACGGCACTGACGTGTGGATTTATAATCCATTTGCAGAAGAAGTGTCAGTTATGGATCTTAATCAAGCAATTAATGCGTCACCGATAGCCTTGTTAGTTCATTCTGATGAGGAGACCTGGTCACACTATAACGTTAATCAAACGGGAGATTGCTTCGATATTAGTCCTAAAGATAAAGACAGTGGTGTATCAGAGGTGCAGGTTTGCTTTGATGGTAACCAGTTAACAAAAATGGTGCTCAAAGATCAACAAGGCAATATCAGCGACTTTAATCTAACCAATCAAAGTCTGATTGCTGCTAATGAGCAAGAGCTGTTTAAGTTTGTGGTTCCTGATGATGTCGATATTGACGATCAGCGTTTAAAGTCGACCAATTAAGAGAAGTTTGTGTCTAGTTTCAGTTTCGATTTTGCACCAGACTTTAGACCGTTAGCCGCAAGAATGCGGCCCGAACGGCTAGAGCAATATATTGGCCAGTCACACTTATTGGGTGAAGGTAAGCCGTTACGCCAAGCGCTTGAAGCAGGGCGTGCCCATTCAATGATGTTTTGGGGCCCGCCTGGCACAGGTAAAACAACCTTAGCTGAACTCGTCGCCCATTATGCCAATGCTCATGTAGAAAGAATTTCGGCCGTCACCTCGGGCGTAAAAGAGATCCGCAGTGCAATAGAACACGCTAAGAGCGTGGCCCAATCTCGAGGTCAACGTACGCTATTATTCGTCGATGAAGTACATCGTTTTAATAAGAGCCAGCAGGATGCATTCTTGCCGTTTATTGAAGATGGTACGGTTATCTTTATCGGTGCTACCACAGAAAACCCCTCATTTGAGATCAATAACGCTTTGCTATCTAGGGCGCGTGTTTATCTTATTAAACAGCTAGAACCAGAAGAGATCGGCCAAATTGTTCAACAAGCACTGGAAGATGAAGAGCGGGGCCTAGGCAAGCGAAAGTTACTCTTACCACCAGACGTTGCGCTAAAATTAGCCCAAACCTGCGATGGTGATGCCCGTAAAGCACTCAACTTAATAGAGCTTATGAGCGACATGCTCAAAGATGGAGAGGCTTTTACTGAAGAGATGATTATTGCTGTTGCTGGACAACAGTTAGCCAGCTTTGATAAGAATGGTGATCAATACTATGATCTGATTTCTGCTGTACACAAATCCATTCGCGGCTCCGCACCTGATGCCGCGCTCTATTGGTTTTGCAGGATGCTTGAAGGTGGTTGCGATCCTCTTTACATCGCCCGCCGGCTGTTAGCAATAGCGTCAGAAGATATCGGTAATGCTGATCCTATGGCCATGACAGTCGCAATCAATGCTTGGGAATGTTTTCATCGAGTAGGACCATCAGAGGGGGAGCGGGCGATAGCACAAGCTGTGTTATATCTTGCCAGCGCACCTAAAAGTAACGCGGTTTACACTGCATTTGCACAAGCAAGACAACTCGCTCGCGAAACCGGTCATGAGCCAGTACCTGAACACTTACGCAATGCACCGACTAAACTGATGAAAGATATCGGCTACGGGCAGGGGTATCGTTATGCTCATGATGAACCCAATGCATATGCGAGTGGTGAAAAATATCTGCCCGCAGCGCTTGCTGAACAGCGTTTTTATTACCCTACAGAACGTGGATTTGAGAAACGGATCAAAGATAAGCTTTCTCAGTTAAAGCTCTTAGATGAACAGAGTAAGGTGAAAAGATATGAATAATGTTCTTTTTGTAGCCTTAGGCGGCTCAATTGGGGCTGTTTTTCGCTATCTTATCTCATTATTGATACTTCAGGTATTTGGTAGTGGATTTCCTTTTGGTACACTGGTCGTCAATATTTTTGGGTCGTTTTTAATGGGTGTTATTTTTGCACTCGGAGAAGTGAGCGTACTTAGCCCAGAGATTAAAGCGTTTATTGGGGTCGGTATGTTAGGGGCCCTAACCACGTTTTCTACTTTTTCCAATGAAACCTTGTTATTAATGCAACAGGGATATTTGGTTAAAGCCCTATTGAATGTTGTTGTCAATGTAGGCGTCTGTATCTTCGTCGTCTATCTTGGACAGCAATTGGTATTTTCTCGTTTTTAACTATTAAGATAATAAAATATGTTAGATCCAAAATTATTACGCAGTGAATTAGAAGTCACCGCAGAGCGTTTAGCCACTCGCGGTTTTATTTTAGATGTCGAGCGTCTTGGAAAGCTTGAAGATAAGCGTAAATCGCTTCAGGTCGCTACCGAAGAATTACAAGCATCACGTAACGCCATTTCTAAGTCGATTGGACAAGCAAAAGCTAAAGGCGAAGATGTCGCTCCAATCATGGCTCAAGTAGGTTCGCTAGGTGAAGAGCTTGATGCCAAGAAAATAGAACTGGCCTCTTTGTTAGATGAGCTTAATGCGATTGCGATGAGCGTGCCAAATCTACCTGACGAGTCAGCCCCAATTGGCGCCGATGAGTCTGAGAATGTTGAAGTTCGTCGTTGGGGTACACCTAAAGAATACGATTTTGACGTTAAAGATCACGTCGAACTTGGTGAGAACCTTGGCGGTCTAGATTTCAAGAATGCGGTAAAAATCACCGGTTCTCGTTTCATTGTCATGAAAGGCCAAATCGCTCGTATGCACCGTGCACTGGCGCAGTTCATGTTAGATTTACATACGACTGAACATGGTTACACTGAAGCGTATGTGCCTTTACTCGTTAATGAAGACAGCTTAATGGGAACGGGCCAACTACCAAAGTTTGGTGAAGATCTATTCCATACAAAGCCTGCTACAGAAGAAGGACAGGGCCTAAGCCTTATCCCTACGGCTGAAGTGCCGCTAACTAACTTAGTTCGCGATACCATTGTCGATGAAGATGAGTTGCCGATTAAGTTAACTGCGCATACTCCATGCTTCAGAAGTGAAGCGGGTTCTTACGGACGTGATACTCGTGGTTTGATCCGTCAGCATCAGTTTGACAAAGTTGAGCTAGTACAACTTGTTAAGCCAGAAGATTCAATGCAGGCGTTAGAAGAGTTAACCGCTCACGCTGAAACCGTGCTGCAAAAGCTAGGTCTACCGTACCGCACCGTAGTGCTTTGTACTGGTGATATGGGCTTTGGTTCAAGCAAAACATTTGATATTGAAGTGTGGTTGCCAGCGCAAAACACCTACAGAGAGATCTCTTCTTGCAGTAACATGCAAGACTTCCAAGCTCGCCGTATGCAAGCTCGCTTTAAAGCAAAATCAGCTAAGAAGCCAAGTCTATTGCACACGCTAAATGGCTCAGGATTAGCAGTGGGTCGTACTTTGGTCGCGGTTATTGAGAACTATCAAAATGCAGATGGCTCAATCACGGTGCCTGAAGTATTGCGTCGCTATATGGGTGACCTAGAAAAAATCGGTTAATCATTCATTCGGTTTATTTCGGGTAAAGAAAAGCCTCTGTCTTACAACAGAGGCTTTTTTAGTTTTCTAGTCTAGTTTAAAGCTATTATAGCAATCAGTATAAAAATTTGAGCACTCAGCGAGAGTCGACGAGTTTCTATATCTACTGGTAGATACCAATCGCATATTTAGTACGATTGGTATTACACGCTAGCTTTGTTCAGATAGTTTCGCGTTCGCAGCAAGCTCTTGAGATGCTGCCACATCAACTGTCGGTTCACTCACTCTAGACTTACTGCCAATTATACGTTTGATATCTTCTATCATCACGTATAAGCAAGGGATGAGTACGAGTGTCACCACTGTCGCAAATAACACACCAAAGGCTAATGAAACAGCCATAGGGATCACCATCTGCGCTTGCATACTCGTTTCAGTCATAATCGGTACCAAACCGATAAAGGTCGTCAGTGATGTGAGTAAAATCGCTCTAAAGCGGCGACAACCCGCTTCGAGTACCGATAACTTCATGGCGATACCAGACTCTCGAGACTTATTGATATAATCCACCATCACCAGTGAGTCATTCACAACAACACCCGCTGCTGCGATAATGCCAAATACCGAAAGGGCGCTAAGGTCGAGTCCCAGTAACATATGTCCTAGTACTGAGCCAATGACACCAAATGGGATCACTGCCATGATCATCAATGGTTGTGAATAAGACTTCAGTGGTATGGCAAGTAGGCTATAAATCACCAACATAGAGATTAAGAAATCTCTCATTTGGGTATCGGCGCTATCAAGCTGCTCTTGGATATTGCCCGACACTTCACTCTGAACTCGTGGATACTTCTTTAACAGTTCAGGTAAGAAGTTATCTCGGATATCTTTTGCAAGCTTAAACGGTTCGGCTTGGTCTGCATCAACCGAACCCCAAACATTAATGGTCCGGTTTCCGTTTTCACGACGAATGCTATTAACACCATCAGTGACGATAATCTTAGCTATTTCTGATAATGGGATCTCCGCGCCTTGTGGAGTTTTTATTATCACATCAGATACTTGCGCGATGGAATTACGCTGTTCTTCAGGGTAGCGCAACATTACTTTTATCTCTTCGCCATTACGCAATATACGTTGAGCTTCGAGGCCATAAAAGCTATTACCCACTTGGCGCGCTATATCAGATAAGGTCAAACCTAGGCTATGAGCCAAAGGTTTGAGCTCAAACTGGATCTCTTTAGCACTCGATTGACGGCTATCATTAACGTCGCCAACGCCTTTTAGGCTAATTAATTTGGCTTTTAGCTCTTTTGCAGCTGCGACAAGTTGCGCATCATCTTTGCCCTCAAGTCTGAAGCTGATATCGCCGTCGTCACGTCCGCCGCCAAACAAGTTATCTCGAATGGTAAAAGACTTCATTCCTGGAATGAGTGGCATGTTTTGACGCCAAAGTTCTGCCACGGCAAAGGTATCGATAGGACGAATATCTGGATCAACAAGCTTAGTCATAACTTGTGCCGATGTGCGGCCACGAAGCTCAACTTGCAGATCTGAAATCATCTTTTGCCCATATTTCGCTTCTAGCTGGCTATCTACGCGTTTTAGGGCTTCCTCTATAGAAAGCGCTGCAGATAAGGTCGCTTTTTCTGAGGTATCAACATTCATCTCAAAAGTGATCCGCGGAAAGTCATGAGGGATTTTCGGTTGACCAATAAAGCGGATCACGCCACCTGAATACAGGCCGACACAAACGAGGATCAGACTAATGAAGACCATAATCACGGTATAACGATACTTAACGGCAACTTGAAGTGATGGACGATAGTATTGAGTGATTAAGGTTTTAAGACCGGTATCGACCTTTTCTTGTAGATAGTTAACAAGGAGACGTAACCAATCGAGAGGATTTTTTGAGCCTGGTTTTACTATGGTCTTTGGCTTCATTCGTGCCAGATGCGCTGGCAAGATAAGTTTAGACTCAACTAACGAAAAGATCAGACATAAGATAACGACAAATCCAATCGCTTGGCCGAAAGCAGAGGAGGGCCCATCATCTAAAGTAATAGGTAAAAATGCGGCTATTGTCGTCAAAACGCCAAACGTTGCAGGCATCGCCACTCGTTTCACACCGCGAATAACGTTATCAATAGTTTGACCTTTTTCCTCACACTCAGCGTGAGCACTTTCGCCCATTACAATCGCGTCATCGACGACAATACCGAGCACTAAGATAAATGCGAATAAACTAATGACGTTAATGGTGACGTCAATCATGCCCATTGGCATGAACAACAAAGTGCCTAAGAAACATACGGGCAGACCCATCATCACCCAAAATGCCAATCTGACACGTAAAAATAGCGCTAACAATATAAAGACTAATATCGCACCACTTTTCATGCTGTCGAGCATTAGGTCTAGACGACCTTGGAGGTAGTAAGTCATATCAACCCAAGGCTCTAACTTAACCCCTTGAGGCAAAACTTTTTGCTTTTCGGCGATATAGCCCTTAACGACGTCGGCGACATCGGTCAAGCTCTGGTCATTAGCCGCACCGATGAAGAAGGTAACTGAGTTTTTTCCATTGAACTTAGAGTATTGAATACCTTCTTCAAACCCATCAATAACGTTAGCAACATCACCCAGTAATAGGGTCGTACCATCTTCAAGAGTAATTAAAGGTAAGCTCTCAAATTCGTAACCGACATAAGCCTGATTCTGAACGCGTAAGTTAATATAACCATTTTCGGCTCTAATCTGACCGGCAGACATATTTCGTGAATAGCCACGTACCGCTTCGGCTACATCATTAAAACTTAGGCCAAACTCACGTAATCTATCTTTACTTACCTCAATGGCTATTTCATAGCCGAGCCCACCATAGAAGTCTGTGATATTAACCAATGGCAGTTGCAGCAGTTCATCGTGGATTTTCTCACCAAGATCTTTCAATTGGCGCTGAGATAAGTCGCCGTAGAGGCTCATGTACATCACTTCTTGACGAAGCTTGATGCGTTCTACTTTCGGTCGTTCCATGCCATCAGGGAAGCTAGAAATAGAGTCAATTTCGGATTTAACCTCTTCCAGCACAACCTGAGGATCGTAAGTATCTTCTACTCGGAAATACCCTGAGGATATATTTCTATTGGAGTAGGTAATGACACGCTTAAGACCCTGAACACTTTCCAGTGCTTCTTCGATCTTAATGGTGATCCCTTCTTCGACTTCTTGAGGCGCCGCTCCTGGATAAACGGCGTTAAATTCTAACCAGTTAATTTCGACGGCAGGGAAGAACTGCTTACGAATGGTATTGGCCGTTAATAAACCGCCTAATATGATGATAATCATCAGCAAGTTTGCGGCAACACTGTTACGTGCAAACCACGCAATAATGCCTTTATTGGTATCGGTCATAAATTAGTCCTTCTCTTCCATGGCTATCTGCGTAGCTTGTGGCTCGGTCGGGGCATCTTCTAATAAGTCTTTGTTTTTAGGTAAGGCTAATTGCATGCCTTCAATTGGGTAATCAAGTGCTGAGGTGATGACATTCATTCCAGGCTCTAATCCGGCTGAGACGATCACTTTAGAGCCAATCTGGCGAACTATGGTAACGTCTTTGTATCTCAGTTTGTCTTCATCATCGAGTGTGGCAACTTGATTGTTAATAACCAGATGACGTGGGATCTCGGCGACTTGTCCTGCATGAGTCCCATCAATATTTGCGGTCACGTAAGTACCGTAGCGCAATTCATTCTTGTTGGACTTAAGGCCATAAGGGTCGGTGACTTCAGCAACAAGATAGGTCATGCGGCTTTGATTATCGATAACACCTTCGCTTCTGACAATTTTTGCTGGCCACTGCTGCATTTTTCCGGCGAACTCACCCGATAACATAACTTTGGCGCCTTTACCTTTGTTATCCAAAAACTGCAACTCTTTGTCGGCAATGGGTAAACGCACTTCTGCATGAGCGATGCTTAACACCTTACCTAATGGCGTCCCCATACTGACATACGAGCCGAGACCAATATTGCGAGCTTCAATAAGTGCATCATAAGGTGCTTTAATAATAGTACGTTCAAGGTTGCGGTTTGCGCGTTTAAGTCCCGCTTCTGAGGAGTTTAATTTAGCAACTTCTTGCGCAAGTTGTGGCTTACGCAAACTGAGTTCAGTTGGGACTCCATTTTCGATGCGTTTCCATTCCTCTGCAGCAACTTTTCCAAAGGCTTTTTCTTGTACCAGTGTCGCTTTAGCCGAGGCCATCTTCGCTTTGGCATCAATAAGTGCAGCTTCATAGTCACTTTGATCTATCTTAGCGAGCACATCGCCTTTTTTGACAAAGCCGCCGCGGACAAACTTAGCTGACAAGTAAACGATTTCACCGTTCACTTGTGATACCAATTCAGTTTCATATTGAGCATTCACTACGCCATAAGAGGTGACGGCAAAACTCATTGGGTTGATTTCTACTGCTTGAATAGATACTAGAGGAGTCGTATCGACCTCTTCTTTTTCTTCCGGGGGCTTTTTCAATGCCGACATGCCAAACAGCCCTGCCACGCCGACAGCGATGACAACTATTGGTAGAATGATCTGTTTTTTGGTAGCCACAAACACGTCCTCTTATTGAAGCAATTTCGCGCTCGATTCTCTATCTTGTGCTGCTTGTTTAAAGAATAAAGATGAGCAAAGTCATTATAATTTTGACTGTATGTTAATTGATGTGGCGAAATGTGACAGTGAGAATATGTAAACGTGTGTAACGAAATTGGATCATAATAACTGAAACTCAAACCAAGACAGTCGATTTAAAGTTAATGGGATAAGGTTTAATGGCTCTTATAATATTGTTTTTGAAGCTATTTATCTGGCGACACTAAAGTGTTTTACGTCGTTTGGGAATGAGTCTGTAAAACGTTAGGCAAGAGATTTTGGTTGAGCAAATGTTGCAAATGGTTTTTTGAAGAGCGTTAGCTTTACCCCATTCATTGAAATGTAGAGGGCAAAAAGCTTATCGGCGAGTAAAGAAATAAGGAAACAGCATCCTTTAGATGCTGTGTCTAATCATACCGATCTGAATACCGGATATGACATATCAGTACCCGTCGTTATCGATGCTGACCTTGCTTAATGCTTAGCCACAACACTTTTTGTATTTGTTACCGCTACCACAAATACAAGGGTCGTTACGATTCGGTGTTTTTTCAACGCGAGTTGTCTGTGGCCTATTAAGTAGCCCCATTAACTGGATGATGTTTTCATCCTGAGTCGCATCAATCGTTATCTGACCTACAAGCTCATTATCGGCAAGCAATTGCATGATCTCAGCTTCACGTTCGGCGCTTTGTACCATCAAGACTAAAGGATTATCGTCAGTTCCGGTTTTTACTTCACGCTTAGTGTTGTAACCATAGCTTTCGTGCTTAGGTTTTGGGTTTTTACGCCCCTTAAAAAAGAATTTGTCTGACATTGCTATGGCACTCAGTTTTGATAAAGATAATTTTACGCAAGCTTATACTATAAAAACGTTCCTAGTGGTATATAAGTCTAATGTTGAGCGCCATTTTGTTCCAAAATTGACCTTGTTTGGGTTTTTTTGATTGGAGAGGGTGATCTGTGTGGCGTTATTTTAGAACTAGGCTGTATTGCATCTGTCTAAATAAATAGGCGTAAATGAGCCGTCATTACGCGCTATCTACGATTAAACGCGTATAAATTGTGATTTTCGAGCAATTGATTTCCATCTGCGGCCTTTTGGTATTTCCGCAACGTGAAAAACTTTGTTAAAATCGCCGCAAATTAAAGGAGAGCTTTATATATGCCAGTTTATGTTGTGGGCCACAAAATCCCAGATTCAGATTCAATTTGTGGTGCTATTGCACTTGCACACCTAAGAAACCAGATCGGTGAAGCATCAGTTGCGACGCGTTTAGGTGGATTATCACCTGAAACAGCTTTCATTTTAGAAAAATTTGGTTTCGACGCACCTGAATTCAAAACCAGTTATGCTGGCGAAGAAGTGTATATCGTTGACCATTCGGAGCTAACTCAAGCGCCAGATGATATCGCAGAAGCGACTATCGTCGGTATCGTTGATCACCATAAGTTGGGCGATTTAACGACTTCAACACCACTAGAGTGCTGGATCCGTCCTGTCGGTTGTAGTAACACCATTATTAAAATGATGTATGACTTCTATAACGTCGAGATCCCTAAAGAGATCGCTGGCATCATGTTATGTGCAATCTTAAGTGACACGGTTATCTTCAAGTCACCGACTTGCACAACTGCTGACATTAAGTGTGTTGAAGCGTTAGCCGAAATTGCAGGCATCGAAGACTTCAAAGCCTTGGGCATGGAAATGTTCAAAGTAAAGTCTGCGGTTGAAGGCACTCCAGCACGCGAGCTAGTCATGCGTGACTTTAAGGACTTCAACATGAACGGTAACTTAGTCGGCATTGGCCAACTAGAAGTAATCGATCTTGCCGTCTTTGACGAGATCAAAGCCGAACTTGAAGCTGATATCGCGGCACTAAAAGCAGAAGGTAACCGTCACAGCGTTCTATTACTGCTAACGGATATCATGAAAGAAGGTTCTGAAATGCTAATTATCAGTGATGATATCGCAATGATTGAATCAGCTTACAGTTGTAAAACAGAAGATGGCAAAGTCTGGTTAGATGGCGTATTGAGCCGTAAGAAGCAAGTCGTACCACCACTACAAACTGTGTTCGCGTGATAGATAATAGCTTAGGCAAGTTTATACTTGATTAAGCAAAGCAAGATGTAAAAAGGCCGAACTTAACGTTTAATGCTATTCGGATAAGCACTACTGTTTATATTTAAGTGGGTAGCGGCTGGGTATATAGAGCACTGAACGTGGAT
>NZ_JBRILQ010000043.1:0-40140 GCF_052977045.1 Shewanella sp. 125m-7 | reverse complement strand
AAAGCCGAGCGGCCTGCGGCCTTACGCTTGACGGAACGTTCGCTGGCTCACTTACGGAACGCTTCGCTTACGGAAAAACTAAAAGCAGCTTCGTGGTTCTAGGTGGAAGCCATTGCTGTTTGTTGTAGGTTGGCCTTTAGCCCATCAAAGCTTATGTAATATTTCAAAACTGACGGCATAAATGCCGACCTACATTAAATGAAGATCCTAGATTTTAGGTGCTAGGTACAAGCGAAGACGGGCAGGCTAAGGGAAAGTAACGTATTACTAGGCCTCTGTAGAAGCCTAGTGCAGCAGACAAATGCGTAGCGCGACGAATAGGCCTTACAGCTCGGCGCGATAGATGAACAGCGCGGTATCCATCACCATTTCAGACACTGGGGTCTCATTAAAGTTTCCAGTTGCTTGATCGACAATCAAATGTTTTCGGTCGCCGACTTTATCGAGTATTTTAACGCTGTAACAGTTTTTAGAAGTACGTAGATCGCAGCCTTTGGTCATCAGGTCTGTCGTAAAGTAAGTTGCGTAAACAGCGATTTCGTTTACCTTACCATCTTTGGTGTGCAGCACTTTAATCTCGGCCACTCCATCGATGGTCTCATCAGTCATCAAACGGTTAACCGCGCGTTGGTACTCCTGTTTATAGGTCGCCGCATCTTTACTCACAAACAGGTAAGACTCAAAACCAAACTCTTCGAGTTTATTGCCAAGATCGGTGGCAAAAGTTTCACTCACCTCAAACAGAAAACCATTTGCGGCAGGGCTATCCTCATACGTCGTATTGAGTCCGTTACCGGCGACAATCAATAATTTTTTACCCTCAACCGTATTGGTCTGCGGACTGGCACAACCAGCCAGAATAACGATGAATGATATTAATAATAAGTTGCGTAACATATTGGTACTCTTAATAGGGTAGGTTGGGATTTTTTAACAATATAGTTGCGCGATTATAAATCTTAACTAGTGGGTAAATCTAGCGATTAACTCGATAAACACATTGAAAATCATAAGTCTATGTTGACGAGGCTGCTTAATGTTTGAATAAAAAAGGCAACAGTTAAGCTAACTGTTGCCTTTATTACATCATCTATAAATCAAAGTGATTTACGCTGAGAAACTATGCCTTAAACACGCTGATTTTAGTATTAATCTCATTGGCAATGGCCGCTAAGCTTTCTGCCGAGTCAACACTCTCTCCAGCACGCTGCTCACCGTCTCTGGCAAGCTCGGTGATTTGGTGCAGATTGCGGGTGATCTCTTCGGCAACCGCACTTTGCTGCTCGGTAGCACTAGCAATACTGGTTGATGTTGTGGCGAGTTCGGCGATACTGGTGTTGATCTCAATGAGCTGGGTAATCGCTTCATTACCTTGTGCGGCTGAGACGTCACCGAGTTCATTGCTTTGATTCATCTGCTCTGCAGTCCGCTTCACTTGAGACTGTAGCTGAGTAATGGTTTGTGAGATCTCGGCAATAGACGTTTGGGTGCGCTGGGCCAATGTGCGTACCTCATCGGCGACCACAGCAAAGCCGCGGCCTTGCTCGCCAGCTCTTGCCGCTTCAATGGCAGCGTTAAGTGCCAGCAAGTTAGTTTGCTCAGCAATGCTGTTAATCACTTCAGTGACCTTGCTAATGGCTTGACTCTCTTTATTAACGATTTCCACGCTACTATGACTATCGGATAGCTGACGGCTTAAGCTTTGTAGACCGTTGACGAGATCGTTCAAATTACTCTGGCCGCCTTTTGCTGCATCGTCGACCCGTTGACTCATGGTCGCGCCTTCACTGGCATGGTTTGCAACATCACGCACCGAGGCTGACATCTCTTCGATGGCTGTGGCAATTTGGTCCGTTTGCGCCATTAAAGATTGGGCCTCTTCACCGTTTAAACGGGCGGTCTCTTGGGTATGGCTCGCGTGTGTTTGCAGTGCGGTAACAGATTGCTGCAGCGCTAATATCAGCTCTCTAAGATTCGTCGCCATCTTGGCGGTACTGTTAGTGATTAAATCGACCTCATTTTTGCTGTTAGCCTCGCTAGCTACAATGTGTTGAGACAGATCGCCAGCACCTAGTTTTTCAAGCTGATCTTGCAAGGTTCCAAGCGGTTTGAGTGTTCGAACCAGCACTAGAGACAAGAGGAAAGTAATCACTATCATACCGATAACCGATACAGCCATATTGATGTTGAGTAGCGTTACACTTTCTTCATTTAACTCAGCTGCATCAACTTGACCGATTAACGCCCAGTTCCAGCCAGGGATATCGATAGTATAGGCATAGGCCGTTTGTCCCTGATTATTGGTGTATTGCCATGATCCTTGGTGAGTCATAGCTTGCTCTAGGCTGATGCCGTCAAGGGTGTCTGCAGTGACTTTGCTACCAGCAGGGTGCTTAGGATGAGCAACAATAGTGTGGTCTAATTTACGCACCAACAAATAGTGGCCAGATTCTTCTAACTGGAGTTTATTAATCGCGCCGCGTAATTGCGCTAAGGAACCACTGATATCGAAGCCTATGTATAAAATACCAATCACTTCACCGTTGCTATTTTTAATTGGACGGTAGATGGTCATGTAATCTTTACCAAACAGCTGAGCATAACCTTCGTAGTCATTACCCTTTAGCATAGCGTTATAGGCTGGATGTTCTTTATTAAGATAGGTGGCTAATGCACGTTTGCCATCGGCCTTTTTCAACGAGGTGGAGATGCGAATAAAGTCATCTCCATCGCGAACAAATACGGTGGCATTGCCGCCCGTTAAGTTAGAGTAACGGTCGACTTTACTCTTAGAGGCGTTGATCTGTTCTCTTTCATGTCTGAGCGCTGGAGTCTCAACACCCATGACTCTAACCGTTTTATTCGGCTTAAAGAAGTTACCAGGATACATGGCGCGAAACACGTCGGCATTACGTTCGGCGAGTGATAATAGGCTCTCGTATTGCAGCTCAATTAAATCGGCAGTGCCTTTCGTTTGGGCCTGCATCGCGCTGACCCCTTTGTCTTTTAACACATCAGAAGCGGTTAGATAGGAGACGCAGCCTAGAAAGCCAAAAATGAGCACGGTAAGTAATAAAGCAAGCACGCCAATTTGCTTAGCAATTGGCCAGTTTTTATAGTTCATACTGTTTTTATTTTGCTGATAGTTAATCTAATTTAATTGATTTCTATTAAAAAAGAATTGATGCAGGTCTATAAGTTAACCATTGATAACAAATTGGCTAAAGATATCTTTACAGTAAGCAGGATGTGAAATAACGGCGATCGCTAGCTAAGCGTTAAGCTAACGACGATAATGTCTATTGATCGCATAATAATGATTAAATAATAAGGAGAGAAATATGTTGGGTGAAAACCACTTGCTGACCCACGAGTTTCCAGAATACTTGTCAGCGATTATTGAACTTAAGAGCCGTAATAACGCGTTTTGCGTATTAGCGAAACGATACCACCAACTCGATCATCAAATTCGTGGCTTGGAAGAAAATGAAGTGCCGACCAGTGATGCGCACTTTATGGAATTAAAGGCGGAGCGGGTGGCACTTAAGGATCAAATTTATCAGATGCTAGTGGCACATTCGAAATTAGCCGATTAAGGTGTACGTTTTTATGAGGATCGGTAGAGCCTCTTCAGGCTATTTCTCGTAACGCTGCTAAATAGCCCAAGAATAAACTAAGTACGGCATTTTGCCCCTATACAAACAATAGTAAAGGGGCCAGCGTAATGGCCACCTTACCCAAAGCTTATAGGCTCACTTTTTCGCGTGTTAGCGGCACATCTGAGCTTATTTGAGACGCTTTCTTAGGTCGCATGATTAAATGGTACATGGTTGGTACCCAAACCAGTGATAGTAAGGTCGTCAGTAATGTCCCCCCTGCAATTGCAATCGCAAAAGGCGGCCAAAAACCACCGCCAGCAATAATCAGCGGCAAAAAACCGCCAATGGTTGTAATGGTGGTAGAGCCAATATGGCGGCCGCAACTTGTCACTAAATCTACAATCAAATGAGTGTCGCCATTTCGCGTGGCAGGCACCTCTTCAAGCTCTGCCAAAATGACAATCGCGGCATTAATTGCCAGTCCCATCAAGCCGAGTAAGCCGATAATCACCGTAAAGCCAAATGGGTAGCCAAATGTATAAACGGCGAGTAGGCCTAAGCCTGCACTCTGAATCGCACTGAATAAAATGATCCCGGTAAGTCTAAATGAGTTAAACGATAACACTACAGTCGCCAGCAGTAGGGTAACGACCAGCACTAGGTTAGACATTAAATTACCCACCGCCTCGTTACGTTTAGCACTTTCGCCACCGAGCTCAATACGGTACCCGCTGGGTAGTGTGATAGCAGATAGCTTATCGCTGACACTATCAACCACGGTTTGCGGTAGTACACCTGAGGTTATATAGGCTTCAATGACGTTGACTCGCTGACCATCACGCCTTGGAATCGCGCCGCGACTGACCTCTATTTGACTGCTAGAAATGGCCGAGAGTGGAATGCCGTTACCTTGATTAGACACCAGTGTGATAGCCGACAGTGTTGTTTGTCCCTCGCGGGTGCTGTCGCTTAATCTCACCCGAACCGGTAGAGATTCGGTTTGCTCTAAAATACTACCGCCATTAATGCCTGTGGTGGCCATCTCTATCTGCTTAGCAATATCAGTTAATGATAAGCCACTGATTAAGCTGGCATCCTCATTAATCTGTAACCACACCTTTGGCGCGCCAGCACTGAGGGTCGCGCGGGTATGGATAACATCTTGGGTATCAGATAACGTTTTGCGCACTTGTTCGCCAAGTAGTTTGAGTTGGTCAAGGTTGGGGCCAAAAATCCGGACTTCGACAGGCGCATTAAAGGGGGGGCCTTGTTCAAGCTTACGCACAATAATCTGTGCTTGTGGGTAAGCTTTATCTAATGATTTCTGTAACTGAGGAATAAGCTGATTTGCAGTGGCAAAATCCTGGACTTTAACCATAGCCTGAGCGTAATTACTGGCGCCTTGTTGGCGTTGTAGTAAGTTGTAATAGAAAGAGGGAGCATTGCCGCCTATCACCCAATCAATGCGAGTTACACCATTGGTTTGACGTAAATTGGCATCGATTTTTGCCACTTGCGCTTGGGTGTTGCTGATACTGGCTTGCGGAGCGAGATAGACTTCAATTTGGAACATATCTCTGTCAGATGGCGGAAAAAACTGCTCGGTCATCTTGCCTGCGGCAATAAAGCCCATCACGGGTAATACGCCGATGACCACAGCTGCTAGCAAAGGGCGTGATAACGCAAGCGTCAATGTTTGCCTAAAGGCATTACTCATAAAGGGTAAGTTAATACCGTGGTGATACCAGTGCGTGCCTTTGCCATCAGCGCCAAAGCGGCCGGCAAGGCCTGCAATAATCGTATGCGAGATAATAAAAGAGCCGAGTAAGGCAAACATGACCGAGATAGCAATGCCGCCAACAAACTCACCGGCAGCACCAGGCATTAACACAATTGGCGCAAAGGCGAGCATAGTGGTAATGGTTGAGCCTGCAAGCGGTAACCAAAGATGCTGCAAGGTCTCTTTTACTGCATTGAGTCTATCCATGCCTTTTTGACGGCGCTGAGAGATGGCATCAACAATCACAATGGCGTTATCAACCATAATACCCAGAGCAACCACTAATCCTGTGACCGACATTTGGTGAATAGGCAGACCAATATATTTCATGCAGGCTAAGGTAAATAGCGCAGTCAGTGGTAAAGACAGCGAGACGATCACCGCGTTTCGTAGCCCAAGTGTCAGCATCAACACCACTAAGATAATCACAAAGCCTAATAATAAGCTGCCCACTAAATCGCTTAGTCTATCTGTGGTGTAACCTTCTTGGTCAAATAGCCACTCAATCTCGATATTGGCAGGAATACTGCTTTGTAACTCATTAACTGACAGCCTAACTTGTTCAAGCCATAGGTCGACACGGGTGTTACTGAGCATTCTGGCGGCGACCATTACCCCTTGTTGTTGCTCTATTAGCGCAATGCTGGTGGCCGGCTCTTTGGGTTGTCGGCTAATGTGAGCAATATCGGCTAAACGGATTATCTGGCCATTATCGGTAACTTTTAACGGGACTTGGCCGATGCGTGCAATCGAGTCAAGTTCACCGGAGACTTCGATGAGCGCACGAAAGTTGTCGTTATTGATCTCTCCTGCAGATACCTTGGCATCGGCATTTTGTAAGATCTGGGCAATAGACTGCGCCGATAATGCGATTTGGTTAACCTTGTGACCATCGAGCTGAACCAAGATCTCTTCGATAGGTTGACCGTAGAGATTAACAAAGTCGGTACCGTTGAGCAGCCGTAGTCGGCTTTGTAGTTCTTTTGCGTAGCGGTTAAGCATATCGGTACGCACTTCACCCCCACCGCGCCAAACGATACCGAGTATAGCGGTATTAGCGTAACCGAGTTGGTCATCTAAGGTGGTGTTTTGCGCTGTAACGGGCAGCTGGCCTTTAGCATCGGCGATTAAATCGCGGGCTCTGGACCACACTGGTGCGGTTTCAATCACACTGTCTTTTAGCTCCAGCTGGATAACAGAGATGCCAGGGCGCGAAGTTGACTGTACCAGTTTTAACTCTTCGAGCCGTCTTAGCTCGCTTTCAAGTTCTTCGGTGACAAGCGCTTCAACACGCTCGGCAGAGGCCCCGGGATAATGAGTGATCACCGAGGCAAAACGATTGGTGATTTCAGGATCTTCCATACGCGGAAGGCTTGATATAGCGCCAAATCCGGCAACGATAAGCAGGGCGATGACTAAACTAATCAGGCGACCATTTTCAACTAATGACTTGACCATCTGTTTTACCTCGTCGCCAGTTGAGCTTGTGCAGTAACGAGCTGACCCGCGACCAATTTATGCAGCCCTTGAGAGACATATTGCTCATTGGGCATAATTGCCCCCTTGATAAAGGCTTTATCTTTGGTGGTATAGATGATCTCGACGTCTCGGCGTTCGATGCTAAACAGTGGCTCATCTGCCTGAGTAAGCACGTAAATATTCCACAAACCACGCACGCCATCGGTCAATGCACTAATCGGCACCCAATAACCTTGATTGGCAATAGTTTTTTGGTAATTAAAGTAGCTAAGTTCACCGTTAATAACGTTAGCATCGGTGGGGAGGGTTAACCTTAATTCAACAGTGCGAGTCACAGGATTAAGTTCGGCGCCAATACCAGCTATCTGAGCGTGATAATGTTGCTGCCTAACACGTAGATCTACATTTTGGCCGCTGACTAAGTGATTGGCTATCAGAACAGGTACCCCGACATGAGCCTGGATATTATTCTGCTCTATGATGGTGTAAATAGGGCTACCGACACTCACGACTTCGCCTAAGTTGTGGTTACGCTTGCTGATCACACCAGTAAAGGGCGCCAGCAAATCTGATTTTTCTATTTTTAATTGATTAGCAAGTTGTGACGCGGTTAAGCGGTTTTTGGCTGCCTGTAAACTACTGAGTTGCCCTTTGAGTTCATCTAATTGTTGCTCCGATACATAACCTTGTTTTTGTAGTTCTAGGCTTCTATTTAAGGTTGCCTTGGCTAAATCTAAGTCGGCTTTATTTTGTGCAAGACTTGCATCTAGCTCATTCTTCTCAGCCATTAACAGGCGAATATCCAGCTTTGCGAGTAACTGGCCTTGTTTAACTCTGTCGCCACTATCCACTGCTAAGGTATTAATTTTACCAGCAAGCTCAAAGCCTATTTCTGTGGTATTTCCCGCTCTAATCGTGCCAGAAAACTCTTGAACAAATTGATATCCATCGCTGAGAATTAACGGCTCGGCATTAACAGACTGATAACTCGGTGTCGACGTTTGTTCGACTTCGGAGTCTTGGCATGCTGGCAATAGAGTGACTGCAACTAAGCTAAGCAGCAGCTTACGACGAGTTATAACTCTTTTGATATTCATTACTTTCAGCCTATATTGGTAACGCAATTTAGAACGTTAGGTTAAATATTGGTTAAACTAGACTGCCTAGTCTAGTGTTTCGAAACTAGACTGTCTAGTCTATTTTGGTGTTAAATGGACTGAACAGTCTAACTTGTGCTTAAATAGCACTATTGATTTACCAGCACGGCCAAACTCAGGAGTGAAGCCCTCTATGAATGCACCAGTATTGAGACGAAGCGAACAAAAGCGTGAGCAGATCTTACAAGCCGCAAAGGATCTATTTTGTGAGCAGGGCTTTTCTCATACCAGCATGGATGAAGTGGCTAAGTTAGCGGGCGTGTCAAAGCAAACTGTCTATTCACATTTTGGCTGTAAAGACGATCTCTTCGTCGCATCGATTGAGTCCAAGTGTTTAGTGCATGGTGTGAACCAAGAGCTTTTATCAGATCCATCGACTCCAGAAGCCAGTTTATCTTTGTTTGCCAAACATTTTGGTGAGGTGATCACCAGCCCTGAGGCGGTCACCGTTTTTAAGGCGTGTGTGGCACAAGCCGACTCGCACCCGGAGCTTTCAGAGCTGTTTTATAGCGCCGGACCACAGCATATCTTAGGCTTATTGCAGGGTTACTTAACCAGTGTGTCAGAGCTTGGTGTATATGAGTTTAATCATCCTCAACATTGCGCCGTACGTCTTTGCTTGATGATTTTCGGTGAAGTACGTATGAGGCTTGATCTAGGGCTCGATGTCAGCGAGCTACTGCCTGAGCGAGAACAATACATAAGTGAAACCGTAGAGATGTTTTTACGGGCATATAAAGTGCGTTAATGAAAACAAGCAACAAAGGAGCCATTGGCTCCTTTGTTGCTTTGTGCGTTGCACTTAGTACTGATAAAAACTATTTTATAGAATACAAGGTGATCCCAGCTCTTAGGTTGGACGTACAAACCTACATTTATATTTGCGTCATTTATTTCATCAGATTGTGATGATTGTTTTAGCTAATGGAGTTAGCAACATGAAAAAGTCTTTGGCTTTGAGTGCGATGGCCTTATCAAGCTTGATCCCCGTTTCACAGGGTTTTGCTAATGCGAAGCCACAATCCTCTTCATATCGACCTAGCCCTTTTAGCCTTAGTGTATCGCGGAGCACTACCAGTACTGCCGATGTTGGAGATGCAGGCAACGAGTTGCAGCGCGACCAGTGGATGTTTGATTTCAAGGGCCGTAGGGCGTTAAACAGCCAGTGGTCGATAGGTGCGGGTATTGGTTATGATTATTTAGATTATGATTGGCGCTCGGCAAGTCTAAAAGATAGCACTCAAACTTGGGATAAGATTGAACGTTATAAAGCGAGTTTATCTCTCTCTTATCGTCCCAATAAAAACTGGATGTTCATGCTTGCGCCCAAGCTGCAATATGCATATGCCGACAGTGCATCATCGAGTAATGCACAAAGTTATGGCGCCGTGTTATCCGGTATGTATCGTTTTGACTCAGGCAATTTACTCGGTTTCGGAGTGGCCTATTTAAATGATATCGATGAGGTGCGAACCGTACCTTTTATTGCGGTTAACTGGCAGATCACTGAAAACTTGAAACTTGGAAATCCGTTTTCTGCTGGCTTTAGTGGTCCAGCGGGTTTAGAGCTGAGTTATCAGTTGAGTTCTGATTGGAACCTTGGTTTTGGCACATCAAAACGGACGAATCGTTTCTTAATTGCCGATGACAAAAACACCGCAGAAATTGACGAGTGGGTAAGCTTTGCCAGAGTCGGCTGGGATATTTCGCGCTCTGTAAGCGTGAATGCTTACGCGGGCTATTTCTTTAATGGTGAGTTAGAGCTCAATCCGCAAAACAGTGTTGAGGATATTGACAACCAAGGCGCTGCCGCCCTGGATGTCACATTTAAATTTTAGCTTGGTGAGCTAGAATAACTTACTCGCCCAACATAGCGTCTTTTAAGCTATCTTGGGCAGGCTCTTTACCCAACCAAATCTTTAGCAGTGCTTGGCGAAAGTCTTCACCAGCAATAGTCGCTTGAGCTTGACCATTTTTATAGGCAGTCACACCGGTCGCTTTATCGGCTAGCAAGGTAAATTGGTCACCGGCAACAATTTCAGCGCTAAACAGCCCCATGAATTGTGCGATTTTATCTGAAATTGCAGCGGTATTGTCATCGGTCGCATCAGCAAAACCTTGGTTAATCGCATCTTTCATCTTATCAGCAGTGATCATGCCTGAAGTGATATTTAATCTCACCGCAGCGCTTGGTGCATCGAGTACCGCTTGAGTTGAATCAAGTTCTTGCGGCACATAAAGGCTGCCAACATACAAGTCGATAAAGAACTTACTGCGCACGCCAGCGCCATTAAGCACCAGTGTTTGGCTGCCCAAATTGATAGCGTCATCTAATTGTACGCCAGCAACTTCTTTAGCTTGCAGTGACGATGAAACCAACACGCTTGTTGCTAGCACACTGGTTGCTAATAGTAGAGTAGAAAGGGACTTCATAATAACCTCAGAATGATAGATAACGCGGCAATTAACCGCGAGAACCTAACTGGAATTGACCACTTTGATGGAATAATGCTGTTTGTTTTTGTTTTGGTGAAATAAGCAGTGGACCATCATCAAAGAACAGGAAAGCCTTCCAATTACGTACAAACACATCCCAGCGAGTTTCAATGACTTGGTACTTGTCGTAACAGAAATAAACAGCTGCATCGTCCGCCCAGCCGAAATGCTCGCTAAAGCCTTCAGGCAGTTCAGCCACTTCACTGTCCCACGCACTTTGCCAGTGTTCGGTTAATACCCAAGCACTGTCTTTAGCAGCCCAGTCACCTTTAGTGAACTGCTCTGTACGGCTACTTTTATTGCTAATCCATTTATTCCAAACTTCCATTGACGATTTTTGATCCAGCGGCAAGATAAGCGCCTTGTCTTCATCGGTAACAGGAAGGTCTTTATGATTAAAAATCCATTTACGTTTGTATTGTTCAAATGGAATATAAGTATGTGCCAAGCGATGTTCTCCAGAGAGTATGAATAGTAGGGGGCGGTAAAAGCTTGAGCGGTATTATACGTATCTGCTGTGTTTTTGGGAAATAAAAGCCAACGGCTAGTGTAACGGATTTAGTAATCAACAATCACGATTAATAAATCGTCAGTAGAGGGCAGTGAGTTAAGCTGGTTTTTATCGAACTATTCTCCTTACAGGCCCTTGTTTATTATAAAGAGCTCCCAAAACTCAGGTAAGGGAAGGTGAGGGTAGCTTCTGTTGGCGTATCACTAAACGGGCAGGCTTGGGGAGTGCTATTGCTCAGTCAAGATTAAGGAACAAAACGTCACTCTTGATGACCATGATCTAAGCCTAACCATTGCCAGTTGGAGCATCCCCTCGTGTAATGTATGGCGGTAACTGTCTATTTGGCGATGCAAACTACCTGTAAACCGATAGGTCATAGCCATTTGTCGCTAGACAGAGATATAAGCAAGAGTCAGTATTACTGCCAGCACCAATGCCCATCTTGATATTGAACAGGTGAGGGCAGAGCTTGGCATTACCACGGCTCAGTTGCTTGGCACTGATGTTCAAGAGTCGAAAGTGGATAAGTTAGTGAAGGAGATTAAACAGCTCTCAGTGGGGGAGAGAAGAGAGCTATTTGATAAGTTCGAACATCTTTAGATTAATTTGTTATTATGTCTGTGTTCGATTTGCTTTTTATAGCAGATAAAGGTGTTAAAGGTGCATTCCTTGAGGTGTATTCCCATTCAATTCTTAGTATTTTTAAGCGCTTATCCAACTCACCATCGTTAATATTTGATTTTGTAGTATCAAGTTTTTCAAGTTGTCGTCTCAATTTACCGTAGCAACTAGCAGCAGAACGATGTTGTTCAGCTTTTTCTGCAAATCTAGCAAAAGATACAACTCCAGATAATGTAGCTGATACGATGCTCATCGTAACTAGGAACAATTTTAATAACCCTCCAGCTTCCATGAACAGCATAGCAGTCACAACAGTTGAGCTTAAAATCAAAGCATAGCCTGTTCTATTTGCTCTGTTATATAATTTTTCTGAACAAGTGTAGTGACCAGTTTGAGCATCATGAAGTCTTGTTAGCCAATTGTTTATTAGAGCATGAATATCAGCTCTGTTATTGCTCGATATAGCTTCTAACTCAGTTACACTATCTTGCTTCATTTCTTGTAATACCTTGTTAAATTGAGATGAAAAGCCTCAAAGAGGCTTTTTGAAAAGTTAAATTGGATCGTAGTTGTATGTATTTTTAACATTTCGATGTAAATATGAACCTTTGGAATCTGAGCTCATTAATTCTTCATACACGTAAGCTGGTACTTCAAAATATTGATAAAGGCCACTATTAAACTCAACTTCAAGTGTGGATGTACCTTCATCATATCCGACTGAAACGACGTTACTTGAATCTACAGGTGTTCTTTCCATTAGCTATTTACCTTCTATTTGTTGTTGATTATTACTGCTGGTTTAGTGTTTTGTAAACGCCAGCAGTTAACGAGCTCTTTAAAATTTGATGGCTGAGAGTCCTTAGACCAACTATCTGCTATTTTGGGGTCTTTACTATCAGGGAATTGACCCTCTTGAGGTATTCTAAACTTGAATCTCATTGGTAATTTTGCCGCCTCACCAGTAACGATAGCTTCACCTGTTCTTAATATTGGCAAAGCATCAATAATTCCAGACAGACCGTCAGCCATAGCGGATTTAACTCGTGCCCTATCAGTCGCATTATTTATTCTTAATGAAAAAAGAGTTCCGCATTGAGATAAAATCGTTTCATCGATTTCAGAAGGTCTCTGGCTAACAATCATCGAACCAACACCAAATTTACGACCTTCTTTAGCTATTCTACGAGTCATTACCTTTGCTAATCCACTGTTTTCACTGGATAAGTATCGGTGTGCTTCTTCCATTACTAGTAATAAAGGTTTTTGATTCATCCCTTCACTTAGATTACGCCCCCAAATAGCCGATTCAAATAGTACTTCAATGACTGAGCCAAGCAGTAACTCTAGGCGGGAAGATGGCATTCCAGATAAGTCGAGGATGGAAATTGGTTTACCATTACTTAACCAAGTACTAATAAGTTCAGGTAAGTCTTTTTTCATTTCGTTATTTAGATCCGGAGTCCAATCACCGGGCTTTAATAAAAATGAGTATTGGCTATCCAGTAGTATTGTTCGCATTTGCTCTAATTGCTTCCGCCACAGTTGTTTGCTACCACTGAATGGAGGTTTGTTTGACTGTCCTGGAGGGATAAATACAGGTGGATTAAGGTCTTCAGCGCAGCCAATATTTACATAAGAAGGATTTGTTTTCTCTTTTTCTTGATAGTTAACATTGTCATAATGAACTAAGTCATACCAGATTTTCTTTAGTCTAAATGGCAGAGGAGTCATTGCCGTTACGTTCACTGGTTCAATATTAAGTTCAGTGTGTTTTACGGCATAAGCTCTCTTTTCTTCGAGAACTAATTCCATAAATTTATTGCTCAAACTTTCATTTTGGCCACAAAGAAAGTTACATAAACTATAGGGGGAAACACACCAATAAGGTATATAGAAGTTTTTTTCTTCTTTAGTTGGTGTAATAGAAAAAACAGTCGCAATATCATTCAGTGCAGAAGCATATTCACCATGTATGTCGAATAATACTATTCTTGCTGAAGGCATTACGACATTACTTCCATGGGAAGTAATAATTGCTCTTATAAGACTTGCTACGCTAGTAGACTTTCCTGATCCTGTTGAGCCAAGCACCGCAGAATGTCTGCTTACCAAACTATCTAAGTCAACACTAACATTGATGCTGTCTGAACTAGAAAGTTTACCTATGACTACTTGTCCATTAGTTTTTTCACCATAAATCTTTTTAAGATCATCTTCAGTAACTAAATGAACTTCTTCAGATATTGATGGGAATTGGCTTATACCTCTCTCGAAGTCATATCCAATGGATTCACCTACTAACTCTACTTTGATTATTCTTTTTTCATCAAATTCTTTACTATCATCCTCAGTAGAGGATGCTGCACTTGTTTCGGATATCACACCAAACAAATTGTTATATCCTTGTGGGATGCGTATAAAACTACCTACTTGCCCAATGCGGTGTGTTTTACCTTCAATTATGAGTAAACCAGATCTAACTTGAGGAGTTAACTCAACGTTTACAGACGAACCAGAAACAGAAGTTATTTTGCCTAGATATGTTGGGTTGTTACTCACTTTTATCCTCCTCACTTTCGAGAGGGTTGATCTTTGCTGTAGTTTTACCTCCTCCAGAATTAGCTAAGAACTTGGAAAATTGGACAAAATCTCCCAAATTAAATTGATTCTCTTGCCAGTATTCCTGCCTAATTACACTCCAGTTTCTACTTGGTTCATCGCCAATTTTCCATTTTGCACTAACTCCATTGATTACAGCACCATCACGACAGTAAACACTAATATTCGGTCTACGTAGGGCTGCTGTTGCAGCGTTAATTTCTTTATCTAATGTATTAAATTGAAAGGCGAATATAGCTGCTGACTTGTTTTCTGATAAACATTCATCCAATTTGGCTGTAATATGTGCATCAGCAAAGGAGAATCCTGTAGTAAGTAATAAGCTGTCAGGTTCGAGAAGAAAGCACTTTAACCTATCAAATAAAGACGAAAATGGAGCAGATTGAGTTTGGTCATATTTTATATGAGAGGGATAAACCATATTGCCTTCATCTAAACCATCCCCACGTACTATTTCGTTCTTTTCATTTTTAGACCAATTGATCGATCCATGTAATTTCCATAGTCGAATCCATCTTGGAGGCATGTCATTACTTGAAATACTTGAAGGGTCAAAAAAGGCGGCTTTAGATCCTGAAAAACCATCAAAATATGGAGTTTTAGCTTTCTCCATTGCTTCTTCTAGCAGTAGGTCATAATTGGTTGTAAAAATTTCTACGGCATAATCTCGATTAATTCCATTGATCCAAGAAATTAGATGAGAGTACGGATTTTCGCCATCAGGTAATGATTGATCTACCACTTCTTTTATTTTTTTACAGATGGTTTCAGAAAGAGACGTATAACCCTCAGAGTTTAAACCGTGAATTTCTGCTTCACCAATTACTTCAGCAAGTGATCTTATACGAGAAAGTATAAGTTCAATATTGTTGTTGTCCATAGACGTACTTATAGCATTGAAAGCAGTGATATCCATCCCCGACAGGCTACTTCTAACTATTTCAGACAGTCCTGTTATATCAGGAATTAAAGGCTTCCATTCGCCATCAATGCCGACATTAATACTTACAGGGGCACCAGCACCCAACAATATTCCAATTTTCTTTTTACTATGTGTCAGGATATGTTGAAAATCATACATATACTGATCAGGGTTGTGCACTGTCGTTGTCATGTGGTGCCTTATTGATGATTTAAATTCATGTTATTCAGTGGTTCGCCTGTTACTCTCAATCGTGTAACAGGTGATATTTCCGAAAACTTCTATATTTCGTCGTTAGTGATGGTTTATCAAGCTAACCACATCACAGGCTTCTTATTTTTGTCTAATACCACAGAGCTACTATCTTGCATTGCCTTCAGAATCATCAAATTACACTCCTTCTGTTTTAATTCTTGCTCTGTTTTCTGTTCAGGCTCATTGATGTAAGCAATCATTGGCTTGTAGTTGAGGGAGGCATTACAGTACATATTGGATAGCTTTCTGCCTTTCTGTTTTAAGCCTCTATTGTTTGATAGCTGAGTACAGAGTTCTTCGAATATCGCTTTTGCTTGTTGGGTACACTTTGAATATTGAGTGGCTTGTTGTTCAAGGTCTGAACAAACACTCTTTGGCCTGATTTTCCAAAGTTGATGCTGGAAACGAATATTTGTGTCGTTATAGACAAGGCTCTGGGTCGTAACAGTCGCATTCACTGAACCCATGTGTTGATCCGCTATGTTATTGCTAGCAGCTTGAAGATATGCAGCGAATAGCTGTGATAGTGGATCCATTACTTGTCCTTAAGTATTTGTTTAATTGTCCTTTATCTTTTCAACATACTACTTCGTTTTTTGTTGTCTGAATATGATCTGTAACAATTTCGTTTATCTATTTTTTAGTCAATTCGTACACTTATTGACAGAACTCCAAGTTAACAGCGTCAAATAAAAGCATGAGAAGCGGGAGATTGTGACAACGTCCACTGGTGGACTCGGGTAATGATCTCCACGCCTAGGCAGACAATGCCTTTGAGCTGTGCCGCTTTTTATGGCTGTGGCACTTCATCACCATAACGATTATCCTGTGCTGCTTATGCGCGCGCTTTCTCGCTCTGTTTTTCGGGCATTGGGGTTGTGCTTTACGGCCGCAGAATCCTAGGAAGTCACGTATAGGAACCGGAGAAGAAGTACTACTAACGTTTGAGCCCGTGAGGATAGCCATTAAAGCCACTTATAATTATGGCCTGTTGCGATAAGATTCTGTTTGAGTTTCCCCTTAATCGCTTCGCTTGCTCTGAAGTAAACGGATTTTATATCGTTATCATAAGCTGCTTGGCTAAATCCTCGCTCTTTGGCTTTGTCGTACCAATCATGTCCCTGAGTGAATTCCCCCGTTGATAAGTAAATAGCGCCAAGTAGGAAATAACGAAGACACCCAGAATTGTTAGATAGAGGCTTGCCTACTAAGCTTGAGTTAATAAAAATAACGAAGACACCCAGAATTGTTAGATAGAGGCTTGCCTACTAAGCTTGAGTTAAAAAAATAACGAAGACACCCAGAATTGTTAGATAGAGGCTTGCCTACTAAGCTTGAGTTAAGGCTGAAGAGAGGAGTTTGTTATGCCAACGCCAAGAAAAGCGTTAGTAAGCTTGGAGGATACACCTTATTACCATTGCATAAGCCGCTGTGTTAGAAAGGCATTCCTGTGTGGGGTTGATATTCACACGGGACAATCCTATGAGCATAGGCGTGACTGGGTCGAAAGTCGGCTGTTGCAGCTAGCTGAAGTGTTCGCAATCGATATCTGTGCTTTTGCGGTGATGAGTAATCATCTGCACCTTGTATTGCGGGTTGATGCTGAGTTGGCTAAGAGCTGGTCAGATATCGAGGTTGTAACGCAATGGCAAAAACTGTTCAAAGGCGATAGCCTGAATCATGATTTTATTAAAGCTGAACCTCTTGAATCTTATCAACAAACAATCATCAATAAGCGGGTTAAAGAATACCGACTTCGATTAATGGATATCTCTTGGTTTATGCGGGCGCTTAATGAACCCATTGCCAGAAAGGCCAATGCAGAAGATAAGTGTAAGGGTCGATTTTGGGAAGGGCGCTTTAAGTCGCAAGCGTTACTTGATGACGCGGCGGTGCTGGCTTGTATGGCCTATGTCGACCTCAATCCTATCCGAGCCAATATAGCGATATCTCCAGACACCTCAGACTTCACCAGTATCCAAATGCGCATCAAAGCGGCAGTTAAAGGCGAACAACCTAAATCGCTACTCCCTTTTGTAGGCGATGAGCATCAAGATATGCCTAAAGGGCTCATGTTTAATGCAAAAAATTATCTACAACTCGTTGATGATACAGGTCGAATCCAGCGTCATGATAAACGAGGTGCTATCAGCCCATCCTCACAGCAGTTGTTGCACCGCTTAAACATACCTGCCGAGAACTGGCTTAAAATGACGGCCGAGTTCACGAAAATCTTCAAAGGCGCAGTGGGCAATACACAAGAACTATCGACGTATTGTGAGCATCTTGAGCGTAAACGAAGGCAAGGTGCAGCCAATTGCCACCGATGGCTAGATTGTAGTTAGTCCTAATCTGACCTATTAATCTAAGATTATAACCCTACACGACTTCGAACTGATGTTTGGAGCTTTTGCTGTTTGATTTTTAAGTGAATTGTCGATGTTTTACTTATAGATAAGTTTTAGCTGTTAATTCCGCACTTAAATAGAAACCTGAGAAACAGAATTCGTCTGAATGAACTTTGAACAATGGAACTATCAGGGCAGGAAATAATTTTGGATGTCTATGTTTTTATGTTTTTTACTCATGTAATACGACTTCCATGTTATCTCGTAAAGAGAAAACTATTAGAAATGGCGTGAAAAGTCTACAACGAAGAGTAACGGACTAAAGCTTATTGAATTGCATAAGTAGCAAGCTACTTATGGTCTCCCCACAGGGACTCGAACCCCGATCGATCGCTTAGGAGGCGACTGCTCTATCCTGTTGAGCTATAAGGAGACGCTGCTGATTATACGGGTTTTAATCTAGATGAAAAGAGCTGATGAAAACTCTTTAAATTTAGTTGCTTATTAAGTGTCCTATTAGTGGCTGTTTTGCAGGCTAATCCCATTAATTTAGTGATTAACCTGCAATTTAAGTCTGTGATTCAGTTGGAGCTGTGTTAAATCGCTCCATTTATAGCTTTATTGCTAAATCATTGATTTGAATATTGAGCGATGCGGCGATGCCATCTAACACTGCTGTGGCACTTTCTTCTGTCACCTGATCGATAGTGATGCTTGCTGTGCTTTTTCCGGCAACCGCACGCATGTTATCGAGCCTGTCGGGCATATTTTGTTGTAGTACCAGTTGGAGCTTATCGCCGACTCGAATGCCGTGACGTCTGCCTATGTTAAGAATAATCCTATCGGCTTGTCTTGAGACCACCTGACCGAGTAGCGGACGGCAATTTAAGCTGTTATCTAAATCATTGCTGACTTGGGCCAAAACCTGATCGATTGCTTGACCATATTCAGAGCGCCAAAACGTGTCGCTATTAGAGTTGACTGTTTGCTGGCGCTTAAACTCCCATTCAGCGGCTTGGCTGTATTGTTGGCTCCAGACCTTTTCGCCGCTAATACCATGAAACAGTGATACGCGAAGTTGAAAATTGCGCATGGGATCATTGTCCCACAGCCCGAGTGTACTGGTGAAATCCTCGGTTGAAATGTCGATGATTTCTGGTAGTAGAATATATTGACTATCAGTAATCTCACTTAACCAGCTAGGTAAGCGATAGCCACGCACATCAACGAGGGCTTGATCTATGTCTAAACGTTCATTGGCATGAGTTTGCGGAAAGCTGCTGCTAGAGTGTTGCGCTAACATAAGGGCTAATCGTTCAGATAGGTTCTGCTCGAACAGGCCGATATTACCGACTCTCAACTGGGTTCTATCTTTGATTAATGCCTGAGGGATTAATATTGCTGCTTTAAGATGACTGCCTTGGCAAGTGTCGTTGAGTGGCTCTACGATATCGATACGCACATTAACCGTAATTTGATTGTTTTCAATACGCTCACTGATAAGCTCAATATTTTTACCCTGCGCTTGGTGTTCTATCACAAAGGTGTCATTAACCAGTTGACCATTACTCACGGTTTGTTGGCTACTAAAGCGCGCGCCAGATTTTAATGTTGCATAGCTAACAGCTTGATGAATAGCATCTTCTCTTGCTTGAGTGACATTGTTATCCATAATTTCGGCTTGGCCACTCGCGGTGATCCACTTGGCTTGTACTGGTAAAGCCAATACTGACGACATTAAGCACACGAGTGCTGTTATTGAATTTAGCGCTGGTTTCATCTCACCTTTCCAGTTTTCGAGAAATTAATAGTACAGGTTTTGCGTCGTATAACTGACGAAATGCCATGCCTAGCTCTGTATTAAGCAAATACTATGCCTGTATAACAGGTTTTAACACTATCTTTATAAAGGATATGCTGTTTGGCGCGAGATTAGGGCGATTGGACTAACCTTTTACGTACCAAAATTGAAGTAAATGCCTTTGTTTGCCACCTAACGTATGTCGAAAATCAATAAAGTTTTTAGCGACTCTGCCGATAGCTACTTAATAGTATTTAAGTGTACAAACAAGGTATCGAGACATCGCTGCAGTTAAACGCAGTGATTAACCCCTGATAGGAATTTAAACATGTATAAATCCATCATTTTTCTATCGTTATTATTCACCTTCGGCTGTGCAAGCACCAATGGGGATAATCAAACAGAGCTGCAAATGGCTAACGGCAATGGTTTGCCGCATACCTCTGCGATAAATCATCTATCACAACAGATGGTGAATGAGTTAGTTAGACAAAACGACAGCTTGCGCCCAAATCAGCCGTTGCTGGTTGCAACGCCGGTGTTGATATCAGACATGGCATCGACAAATGCATTAGGCCTGCAATATCAGCAAGGTTTAATTGCGGCGCTGCACGATCATCAATTTAATTTAGTTGATATTAATGTCAGTGATGCGCTTAAGGTGACGCCAGATGGGGAGTTCATTTTAACCCGCGACTGGCAGCAATTACCTGCAGACTTACCCGTTGAGAATGTGGTGGTTTCGACAATGAGCTTATCGAACGAAGGTGTGGCGATTAATAGCCGTATTGTCAATGTTACCAATAACCGAGTGGTATCGGCGGCGCAGGGTTTTGTTAATACAGCCTCAATGCCTGGTTATATAAGTGCGTCAGAAAAAGTGGTATCGGAGCATGGATTACTTTATCGCAATGCTCAAAGTGGGCAACATTCAGTACAAATAGTCGGGGAGAAATAGATGAAAGCGGTTATTTTATTTGTAGCATTAACGCTTTGTGCTTGCTCAGCGCAGGACCGATATGTGCAGTACGAAACGCAGGCGCCTACCTCTTTCCCTAAATTGACGGCTATTGGTTATGCGCCGCTAGAGACTCAACCTGCAGCGGTGCATTCACAACGGGTACTGATGGCGATGCAGGCTTCAAAAATTGCTGCTTATCGTGAGCTTGCTGAACAAGTTTATGGCCAGCAATTGAGTGCTAGCAGCCAGGTGAGGGATTGGATGTTGTCAGGCGATGAAATTCAAGCATCAGTTTCTGGCGTGATCCGTGGCGCTAACGTGGTAAAGAGTTACCCTGCTGGCGAGTTTTATGTGACTGAACTTGAATTGGACTTTGAGCAAGTATGGGCACTGTATCAGCAACAACACCGTTCGCAGCGAGTTAAAGAGATCACGTATTTTTAAGGCTGAGAAGGGCGCTTCGCTCACGGAAGATGGAACGTTCGCAGGCTCACTGACGGAAAAGCAGGGCCTAGGTGCTAGGAAAACTAAGAAAGGCCCTAGGAAAGCACAAGCAAAGGCTGGGACGAACGCTTCGCTTACGGAAGATGGAGCGTTCGCAGGCTCACTGACGGAAAAGCAGGGCCTAGGTGCTAGGAAAACTAAGAAAGGTCCTAGGAAAGCACAAGCAAAGGCTGGGACGAACGCTTCGCTTACGGAAGACGGAACGCTCGCAGGCTCACTCACAGAGCGCTGCGCTGACGGTATAAGCTAAGAAGTTACTAGGGCGTTCGCAGGCTCACTTCGAGGACGCTTCGCTTCTAGGTCCTAGGAAAAGCGCAAGAAAAGTCAAAAGTTTGCATTGGTTTTATTTATGCAATTGCTTTGATCTTTATGCTTTCCTAGAACCTAGAACCTAGAACCTAGAACCTTCTTTTTTCGTAGGTCGGCATTTATGCCGTCAGTTTTGAAATGCCATGTAAGCTTTGATGGGCTAAAGCCCAACCTACAATTGCGAAGGTACTTGTTCAAAGGGGGGGAAGGCCGCAGGCTGTTCGTCTTAGCATTTCCCGTCTCGGCTTTAACCTAGAACTTTCTTTCATCGTAGGTCGGTATTTATGCCGTCGCTTTAATCTTTTAGGGCTTTTCCGTAAGCGAAGCGTTCTGTAGTGACCTTCAATTAAATCAAACAGTCACGTGCCGTAAGGCCGCAGGTCGTTCCGTTTTTAGCTTGTATCGTCTTAGCTTTAACCTAGGATCTAGAAGTCGCAACGCGACGCCCTCGAAGTGACATTCAATTGAGACAAAGTCACGTCCTAGCAGCGAAGCGTCCTTCTTTTAAACCTTTAAGCTTTTAAATTATTTCCAAGCGTCGAAATACTAGAGGTTTTGCCTTTTCCATCATAGGTTAGGCTAGATGAATTTCGGCTTACTTGTAGCGCTTGTGAGAAGCGATTTAAGCTGGCTAAACTTAATTCGATTAATGATTCATTTTCAGCATTGAGCTGTTGGCATTCGGCTAACAAGGCTTTGGTAATACTCACTTGCTGCGATAACTCGGGGTCTGTTTTTAATAAGGCAACATCGGGCTGGGCGGCAATCATCTCATCATTTTGCTTCAGGCTAGCTAATAGGGTTGCCTTAGTGCTGGCTAATGACAACAAAACATCGGCTTGCTGAGCATGCAAGGCTTGTTTTTCTTGGCTAATAACCGAGTTTAGCTCAGTCAACACTTGGTGTTGTGAGCTAAGGAGTTGAGATAAGTTTGTCATAATGGCCTTAATAATTCTCGCTCTATAGAGTTCGTTGCTTTGACCCGTTATGGCTTAAATACGCGCATAAGCTAATGCACAAGTTAATATGCAAGCGAATACATAAGCTAGCAGATAAAGCTTAATTTAAGTCTTTAAGCTCATTTTCAAAGGTTGCGATGTTAGTTGCAAGCTTCTCTGGATCGATTTTGTAACGACCTTCAGCAATTGCCGCTTTAATTTCGTCTACTTTCTTTTGGTCAATTTCTGGCAAGTCAGCCATCTTAGTTTGTACATTTTGAATCTGTTGAGCTTGCGCTGTGATAGACACAGAATCGCCTTTCTGAGTCGTTGTCGCTGGGGCTGCGGGTGTTTGAGCCTCTGCACTTTTAGCGTTCATACCTGTACCAATACGTGTATTGGCATGAGGGTTTACGTGTTTAATATCAATAGCCATTTTGAGATCCAACAGTTAATAAAGAGAGTTTCTTACCTAGACTATCGGCAATGTAACTCGTTACTTTAGGACTTTTTACACACTTATATTCTTACATTCTTACTTCGACTTGGCCAACGCCTGTGACCCTAGCATCGAGTTTTTTATGGGAGTGACTGTTTTTTATGCGGATCTTGTCGCCAATATTGCCGTCATGCAGTGCTTCACCCACGGTTTTAATTTGAAAGTTTTCTGACCGGGCAAATATAGACACACTATCGCCCTTACATACAATGCACAGTTGGTTAACAAAAATGGGTTGTCCAGGCGCGACGCGTCGTTTCAGTCTTGCTCCTACGACTTCAGAGAGTTGTTCAAATTGTTGGCCTCGTAACATGCTTTGTTCTATATATTCGAGTTCAATATCGCTCTGGGAGAGAAGATCTCCGGGGCCCATGGTCGACTTTGCGACCACGATGGGATACATGATATCGACTCTTACAGATAAGAAAATCTGCCATGGATAACTTAAGTCTGGGCTATTGCAGCTGATTTTTACGGTATTGTTGCGACGAATAGCGCGGTCACTGGCGATTTCAGCGGTTATCGGTAAGTAGCAGTTTGGTAGATTGATACGCGTATCTAAGCTCTGGGGGGTGATATTAATCTTTGCTTTATCAGGCGCTTCAATTTTTTCTTCAACTGCCGCTATAGCTAATCGAGAAATGGTCGATATAGAAGGAATGCTAGCGACTGCTGTCGCAGATGCTACAGTTGGTAGCAGAAGTATCATCAAAAATGAGTAAAAGTGGATTTTCATAATGAATGCAGTAGCTTGATTCGCTAAAATGCGACCGTATAGTATTAAGTACTGAACTGCAATCATCTTTATCCTTTGGGATTTGCTTGCGTCATTAGTTTGACTGAAAAGGCGATACTCGCTTGGATAGCTTCAAATAAGCAAGTAGTGTGCCTAAAGACGATAGTTGTGTGAAATATAGCGGGTGTAGCCGGATTCTAACATATATGTGAACCATACATTTACCCCGTACTAATTAAATTGAAATAGATATGAGCCTATGAAAATAGGTACAAGGCAAAAATGTATGTCGAATATTCTCGAATCTGTAAATAAACGGACTCAATTGGTTGGACAAAATCGTCTAGAATTATTGTTATTTAAACTGAATGGACGTCAGCGATTCGGTATCAATGTTTTCAAAGTGAAAGAGGTGCTTCAGTGTCCACCTTTAACTGCGTTACCTAAACTGAACTCTAAGGTGCGTGGTATTGCTCACGTTCGCGGCATGACCATTTCGGTCATTGATTTGAGCGCGGCAACCGGTGGTCGTCCTATTGAGGATGTTGCTAACAGCTTCATTATTATCTCGGAGTATAACCGCAGTGTGCAGGGTTTCTTGGTCAGCTCGGTAGAGCGGATTATCAACATGAATTGGGAAGCGATTATGCCGCCGCCAAAAGGGACGGGGAAATTCTCTTACTTAACCGCGGTGACAGAGATTGAAAATGAGTTAGTTGAGATTTTAGATGTTGAAAAAATTCTTGATGAGATCTCACCGGTTAACACTAATACCAGTAAAGAGTTGGATGAAGCGTTAACGATTGATAGAAACCAGCATTACCACATCATGGTGATTGATGATTCTTCAGTTGCACGTAAGCAGATCATTAGAGCGCTGACCTCACTCGATTTACAAATCGATACTGCAAAAGACGGTAAAGAAGCCTTGGAAAAGTTGCGTGCGATTGCCGCAGAACTTGACGATGTGTCGACAGAGATCCCATTGATTATTTCTGATATCGAGATGCCAGAGATGGATGGCTATACGTTAACCGCTGAAATCCGTGATGATCCAAAGCTAAAAAATATTAAAGTGGTATTGCATACTTCGCTCAGCGGTGTGTTTAATCAAGCTATGGTACAAAAAGTAGGGGCTAACGATTTTATTGCTAAATTTAACCCTGATGAGTTGGCAGCGGCAGTAAACAAGCACTTAAGTCTTTAATTACCATTTATTACCATTATTTAGCATCGACAGAAACCATCGCTTGCTTGTATTTGTGTTGGTGCTAAGGTATAACGCTGCGTTCGTTTTACCTGTGGTCAGACTCGTTTGGCCAATGCGGTTTGTTTTATTGAATTAGGATATTAGAGTGGCGAATAGATCTCTTGCTGAGAATGAGTACAATCAATTTAGATTATTCTTAGAACAGCACAGTGGTATTGTGTTGGGAGAAAATAAGCAGTATTTGGTGCGTAGCCGGCTTGCGCCTCTAATGGGTAAGTACAATTTGCCCTCCTTATCTGATGTGGTTAAGCAGTCGATGAAGCCAACAGAGCGCCAACTGCGCACAGAGGTTATCGATGCCATGACCACAAACGAAACATTGTGGTTTCGTGACCGTTATCCTTTCGAGTTATTATCGAGCAGCATATTACCGACATTCAGCCGTCTAGGTCGTCCGGTAAAGATTTGGTCTGCAGCCTGCTCTTCTGGCCAAGAACCTTATTCGTTAGCTATGACTATTATGGAGCACCAGCAGCGTAAGCCTGGAAGCTTGCCAGGTAGCGCCAGCATTTTGGCAACCGACTTATCGCCATCTATGCTTGAGCGTTGTAAAAATGCCGAGTACGATAATCTTGCGTTAGGTCGTGGTTTGTCCGATGAACGTAAACGTCAGTTTTTTGATGCTTTGCCCTCAGGCAATATGGTCATTAAAGACAACGTTAAGCGCTTCATTAACTTTCGCGCGCATAACTTACTGGAAAGTTATACCTTATTAGGCAAGTTCGATATTATCTTTTGCCGTAACGTGTTGATCTATTTCTCACCAGAGGCAAAGCGGAAAATCCTACGGCAATTTGCTGCCGCATTAAATCCTAATGGCATTCTATTTTTAGGCGCATCAGAGTCTATTGCTGGCTTGTCGGATGAATTTAATATGGTGCGCTGTAATCCAGGGATCTATTATCAAAAGCGAGGCTAACACCTTGTTCGCTTGAATTTGCTTTTGCTAACGCGTCTTTATGACGCGTTTTTTGTATCTGGCATTCGATATTCAACATTCTTCCCATTTAATCTTCCTCTAACCACCTTATTTGGCACAACTATTGCTTTGTTTTAGCTATCGAGCTGAGGAGGCAATTTTATGGCGATTAGTTTTGACCAAGCATTAGGGGTTCATCAATACACTTTGGGCGTTCGCTCCCAGCGTGCAGAGATCCTGTCTTCAAATATTGCCAATGCCGATACGCCAAATTATAAAGCTCGCGATGTCGATTTTTCAAAAGCCATGGGGGCGGCCCAATCTCAGCAATCGGGTTTAACCATGGCTAAAAGTGATTCTAAACACTTCGATATGGCGGCATTAACTCAGCAACATGTAGCTTACCGAGTGCCTAATCAGCCAGATACGGGTGACGGTAACACGGTTGATATTCAGCAAGAGCAGTCTTCTTTTATGCAGAATGCACTGGAATATCAAATGTCACTGGGTTTTCTAGACAGCAAGTTTTCGGGTATGAAAAAAGCGATTAGAGGCGATTAATCATGAGCTTATTTAATATTTTTAATGTTGCAGGTTCGGGTATGTCGGCTCAGTCGGTCAGACTTAATACCACGGCGAGTAATATCGCTAACGCTGATTCTGTATCAAGTAGCGTCGGAGAGACATACCGCGCTCGTCATCCTATTTTCGAGGCTGAAATGAGTAAGGCTCAACAGCATCAAAGTGCAGCTCAGTCTGTTGCTGTTAAAGGGATTGTCGAAAGTGACTTACCACTGAATAAAGAGTTTTCGCCAGATCACCCGATGGCGGATACTGATGGCTTTATCTACAAGCCAAATGTGAATGTAATGGAGGAGATGGCGAACATGATTTCAGCCTCTCGTTCTTATCAAATGAACGTACAAGTCACTGAAGCGGCAAAATCAATGCTTCAGCAGACACTTAGAATAGGCAAATAAACTCAGTGAAAGCTGGAGGTAAATTTTGAGCCTTATTAATCCGCTCACCGCAACGCAGCCGGCTCCTGGCCAGCCACAGCAGGCTAACGCAATTTCGCCGCAAACAGCTCAGGCTCAGAGTTCGGCGACATCGGCAACGAACACTGAACAGACTTCAACGGGAAACCCATTTCTTGATGGATTACGTTTGCCTGAAGAAAGCGCGATTCCTGAGCCTAATAGTCAGGAGTTGAGCCAAGAAGATTTCTTCTCGTTATTGAGTCAACAGTTGTCTATGCAAGATCCGTTTAAGCCTGTAGATAATGATCAAATGATCCAACAGATGGCGTCTTTCTCAACCGTGGATGGGATCAGTAAACTCAACGAAGAAATTGGTAATCTCAATGCGTTAACCAGTTCAAGTCAGGCGCTACAGGCATCGGGGCTTGTTGGTCAAAAAGTGCTGATCCCGTCAGATACCGCGCATATATCGGCTGAAGACCCGAGTATGAAGGGCATCATCAGTACGCCTGAGCCGGTCGAATCTATCATTGTTCGTATTGAGGACGAAAAAGGTCAGCTGATCACTACTTACAATGTGGATGGCAGTGCTGGTGGCAATATCGATGTGAGCTGGGATGGTTTAGATAAGAACGGTGAGCCCGTTGCAGAGGGGAGCTATATCTTCAAAGCCAGTGGCAAAGTTAATGGTACAAGCGAAGAGCTACCGGTATCGACTTATGCTCATGTTACCAGTGTTTCACTTGGAACCGCGGCTACGGGGGCTATTTTAAACTTACGTGGCGTCGGCGGTATTAAGATCAGTGATGTGTTAGCTGTATCTGAAGCCTAATAGCTAGAAACTCATTTTACGAGATGTTTGTGCTCAATATGAAGCTTAAACGTCTTGAAATAGAATTAAATAAGGATTGAGGTGAATCATGTCATTTAACATTGCATTGAGCGGTATATCGTCTGCGCAAAAAGATTTAAATACAACAGCAAACAACATCGCTAACGTTAACACCACAGGCTTTAAAGAATCTCGCGCTGAATTTGCTGATGTTTATGCCAGCTCTATTTTTGCGAATAGTAAAACCACAGTGGGTGGCGGTGTGGCAACGAGTCAGGTTGCCCAGCAGTTTCATCAGGGCAGTATGGCGTTCACCAATAATTCACTTGATATGGCGATCAATGGCGGTGGCTTCTTTGTGACGTCATCAGAAGTCGGCTCGCAAGATCATTCATATACGCGAGCGGGTGCATTTAAGTTTGACTCTAATAACTATATCGTTGATTCAGCGGGCAATTTCTTACAGACATTCCCGGTAGATAAAGATGGCAACTCAACGTCTGTGAGTTTAACCACCACTAAGCCGGTACAAATTCCTGATACGGCGGGTAGCCCGGTTAAAACGGATAATGTCGGTATTCAGATGAACCTCAATGCGGGTGAGTCTACACTCGACCCTGCTGCATTTGATCCCGATGACCCAGATACATTTAATAACTCAACCTCAGTGACCATGTATGATTCACTCGGTGAACCACATATCTTAACCTCGTACTTTATACGTCCTCCTAATGCGGCTCATGTAGGTGAGAGTAACTGGGTAGCGTTTTATGCGGTTGATGGTAAACCCGTCGATTTAGATCCAGCCGCAGGTGAGTATGATGTTGATACCGACGGCGATGGTGCGGTAGATGGTAAAGAAAGTGCAGAAAACGCAGCAGGTTGGAAAGGTGCCGCTATTTCATTCAATGACACTGGCGCATATATAGGGAGTAACCCAGCGGTTATCAAAACTGAAGCTTTAGGTGTTGGTGGCGCTAACGTATTAGGCGCTGGCGCGGATGGGACTCAGACATTAACGCTAAACTTTAATAATCCAACTCAGTACGCATCACCATTTGAAGTGACAGAGTTAACTCAAGACGGTACGACCGTCGGCCGTTTAACTAACGTTGAAGTGGGCGCAGATGGTTTGATTAACGCAAGTTACAGTAACGGCTCTACCGTACCATTAGCCCGTGTTGCCTTGGTAAGCTTTGCCAATGAGCAGGGGTTATCACAGGCGGGTAATACGTCTTGGAAGGCCAGTTTAGATTCAGGTCCGGCACTCGCGGGTGAGGCAAACAGTGGTACCTTTGGTAGCATTCGTTCATCGGCACTTGAACAGTCAAACGTAGACTTGACCACCGAGTTAGTTGATTTGATTTCGGCGCAGCGTAACTTCCAAGCCAACTCTAGAACGCTTGAAGTGAACAACACGCTACAGCAGACCATACTGCAAATCCGTTAATCTTTAAAAGCTTAGAAGGGCGGACTGCGTCCTTCTAGATCGCTTCGCTGCTAGGATGTTCGCAGGCTCACTGCGAGATCCTAGGAAAAGCACAAGCAAAGGCTGAGACGAACGCTTCGCTCACGGAATACGGAACGTTCGCAGGCTCACTCACAGCACGCTGCGCTGACGGTATAAGCTAAGAAGTTACTAGGGCGTTCGCAGGCTCACTTCGAGGACGCTTTGCTTCTAGGTCCTAGGGGAATCGCAAGAAAAGTCAAAAGCTTGCATTGGTTTTATTTATGCAATTGCTTTGATCTTTATGCTTTCCTAGAACCTTCTTTTTTCGTAGGTCGGCATTTATGCCGTCGCTTTAATCTGTTAAGTCTTTGCTGTAAGCGAAGCGTTCCGTAGTGACCTTCAATTCAATCAAACAGTCACGTGCTGTAAGGCCGCAGGCCGTTCATCTTCGCGTTTGCCGTCTCAGCCTTAACCTAGAACCTGACTTTCCTAGCACCTTCTTTTTTAGTAGGTCGGCATTTATGCCGTCAGTTTTGAAATGTTACGTAAGCTTTGATGGGCTAAAGCCCAACCTACACCTTGTGAAGGAGCATCGCTTCTAGGGGCAAGGAGAAGCACAAATAAATACGAACGCTTCGCTCACGGAAGACGGAACGTTCGCAGGCTTATTCACAGCACGCTGCGCTTACGGTATAAGCTAAGAAGTTACTAGGGCGTTCGCAGGCTCACTTCGAGGACGCTTTGCTTCTAGGTCCTAGGGAAATCGCAAGAAAAGTCAAAAGCTTGCATTGGTTTTATTTATGCAATTGCTTTGATCTTTATGCTTTCCTAGAACCTAGAACCTAGAACCTAGAACCTAGAACCTTCTTTTTTCGTAGGTCGGCATTTATGCCGTCGCTTTAATCTGTTAAGTCTTTGCTGTAAGCGAAGCGTTCCGTAGTGACCTTCAATTCAATCAAACAGTCACGTGCCGTAAGGCCGCAGGCCGTTCCATCTTTGCATGCCCGTCTCAGCTTTTCTCATCTTAGCTTTAACCTAGAAGGAGCAACGCGACGCTCTCGCAGTGGCATTCAATTAAAGTCAATAGTCACGTCCTAGCAGCGTAGCGTCCTCCTTTATATATCTTGGCATGATGTTTGCTATTAATTTCGTTAGACGGAAGTTTGACGGGGTGTTACGTGGACAAATTGCTCTATGTCGCGATGAGCGGCGCAAAACAGAATATGAATTCGTTGGCAGTCAGTGCCAACAATTTGGCAAACGCAAATACAGATGGCTTTAAATCCTCTCTTGCTCAGGCTCGCTCAATGCAAGCTTTCGGCGAAGGGTTGCCTACTCGCGTGTTCTCGATGACTGAAACGCCGTCAGCTAATTTTTCTAGTGGTCCAATTAAAACCACTGGCCGTGATTTAGACATTGCCGTCAAAGGTGATGGCTGGATTGCCGTGCAGGCCGAAAATGGTGGCGAAGCTTACACTCGCTCAGGCAGTTTGCGTTTCGATAACTCCGGTGTGTTGCGTAATGACAAGGGCACGGCGGTGATGGGCGACAATGGGCCTATTGTATTGCCGCTGCCGATTGAAAAAGTCGAAATTTCCCAAGACGGTATCGTCTCCGTTCGTCCCTCAGGTGCTACAGCTGAAGTTATCGAAGAGGTGGCTCGTATTAAACTGGTCAACCCGGGTAATCAAAATTTAATGCGCGGAGAAGATGGTTTGTTCCGCTTGATGTCTGGTGAAAATGCAGCAGCCGATCCCAGTGTTGGCTTGATTAGTGGCGCTGTCGAAGGCAGTAACGTCAATGCAGTGCATGAGATGGTATCTATGATTGATATACAGCGTCAGTTTGAGATGCAAGTGAAAATGATGAAAACAGCAGAAGAGAACGATCGTGCGTCCTCTTCCTTAATGCGCATAAGCTAGGAGAGATACTATGCATCCCGCTTTATGGATAAGTAAGACTGGTTTAGACGCTCAGCAAACTGATATTTCAGTTATTTCTAACAACGTGGCTAACGCTAGCACCGTCGGCTTTAAAAAGAGTCGTGCGGTATTTGAAGATCTGCTTTATCAAAATGTGAATCAAGCCGGCGGCATTAGCGCATCCAATACTAAACTGCCAAATGGTTTGAGTATTGGTTCGGGTACCAAAGTGGTCGCAACCCAGGAGATCTTTACTCAGGGCAACATGCTGACCACAGATAACTCGCTGGATTTGATGATAGAAGGGCCGGGTTTTTTTGAGGTGCAGATGCCAGATGGCGCCGCAGCGTATACCCGTAGTGGGCAGTTTAGCTTAGATGAAACCGGACAAATCGTAACGCCAGGTTCAGGCTACGTGATTCAGCCTGCTATCACCATTCCAGAAGGCGCCACGAGCATTACGGTATCGGCTGAAGGCGAAGTGTCAGTTAAAACACCGGGTAATGCAGAAAATCAGGTGGTGGGGCAGTTAGCTATATCCGATTTTATTAACCCGTCAGGACTCGATCCTATGGGACAAAACTTGTATATGGAAACTGGCGCGAGCGGCACACCAATCCAAGGTACCGCTTCGCTTGATGGTATGGGCGCTATCCGTCAAGGTGCGCTTGAAACGTCAAATGTTAACGTGACCGAAGAGCTCGTTAACTTGATTGAAAGCCAGCGTATTTACGAGATGAACTCAAAGGTGATCTCGGCGGTTGACCAGATGTTGTCTTACGTTAACCAAAATCTTTAAGCATGTTTAAGAGGCTTTGACTATGAAGCGTTTGTGGGCACTTTTCTTTATGGCGGCCTTATCAGGTTGTAATTCGACCAACGGCAAGCCAATTGCTGATGATCCTTATTACGCGCCCGTTTACCCTGAAGCGCCGCCAACCAAAATTGCTGCCACGGGTTCCATGTATCAAGATAGCCAGGCATCGAGCCTGTATTCTGATATTAAAGCACTCAAAGTCGGTGACATTATTACAGTGTATTTAATGGAGCAGACTCAGGCGAAGAAGAGTGCCAATAATGAGATCTCTAAAGGTACCGATTTATCGCTAGACCCTATTTATGCTGGCGGCGGCAATGTCACCATTGGTGGCAACCCAATAGACCTGCGTTACAAAGACAGTATGAACACTAAGCGTGAATCAGATGCTGACCAAAGTAACAGCTTGTCAGGCAGTATTTCAGCCAACGTCATGCAAGTGCTTAATAACGGTAACTTGGTTATTCGTGGTGAAAAATGGATAAGCATAAATAACGGTGACGAGTTTGTGCGCATTACCGGTATTGTGCGCGCCCAAGATATTCGCCCTGACAATACGATTGATTCACAACGCGTGGCGAATGCGCGTATTCAATATAGCGGCACGGGCACTTTTGCCGAAGTACAAAAAGTGGGTTGGTTAGCCTCGTTCTTTATGGGCAGCTGGTGGCCGTTTTAGGCTAAGGAGTTAGGATGATGAAATTAAAATTGGCATTGCTATGTGTCATGCTGGTGTTGACCGCTCCCGTTCATGCACAGCGTATTAAAGACATTGCCAACGTACAGGGCGTACGTAGTAACCAGTTAATCGGCTACGGTTTAGTGGTGGGTTTGCCGGGTACGGGTGAGAAGACCCGTTATACCGAGCAGACGTTTAAAACCATGCTGAAGAACTTTGGCATTAACTTGCCGGATAACTTCAGACCCAAGATTAAAAATATCGCGGTTGTTGCCGTGAGCGCTGAGATGCCGCCGTTTATCAAGCCGGGTCAAACCTTAGATGTGACGGTTTCAAGCTTAGGTGAGGCAAAAAGCCTGCGTGGTGGCATGCTGTTACAAACCTTTTTAAAAGGGGTCGATGGTAATGTTTATGCGATAGCCCAAGGCAGCATGGTGGTCAGTGGTTTTAGCGCCGAAGGGATGGATGGTTCTAAAGTCATTCAAAATACGCCAACTGTTGGGCGTATTCCTAATGGCGCGATTATCGAGCGTACCGTGGCAACGCCATTTTCAACCGGCGATCACTTAACCTTTAACCTGCGCCGCGCCGATTTTTCTACAGCAAAACGTTTGGCCGACGCGATTAATGATCTATTAGGCCCAGGTATGGCAAGACCCCTTGATGCGGCCTCTGTGCAGGTAAGTGCGCCAAGAGATGTATCACAGCGAGTGTCATTTTTGGCAACCCTTGAGAATATTGAAGTTGAGCCTGCTGCTGAGTCTGCCAAGGTGATTGTTAATTCACGTACCGGTACTATTGTTGTTGGTCAAAACGTCAAATTATTGCCAGCTGCTGTGACCCATGGTGGCTTAACGGTGACAATTGCCGAAGCAACGCAGGTTTCACAGCCCAATCCGTTCGGAAATGGTCAAACCGTGGTCACTACCGACAGCACCATTGATGTAGCTGAAGATGACAGCCGTATGTTTATGTTTAACCCTGGAACCACGCTAGATGAGCTAGTTCGGGCGGTTAACTTAGTCGGTGCGGCTCCGTCAGATGTGCTTGCGATACTCGAAGCGTTAAAGATGGCAGGCGCTTTGCATGGTGAATTGATAATTATCTAAATATTGTCAGTTTTATTGGAAAGGTGTCATGGAGAAGCTGTCGAACGCATCGCAATTTCTGGATCTTGGAGGCTTGGACTCATTAAGATCCAGAGCCCAAAAAGATGAAACCAGTGCATTAAAAGAAGTTGCCCAGCAATTTGAGGGGATCTTCGTGCAAATGCTGATGCAAAGCATGCGTGACGCTAATGCTGTGTTTGAGTCTGACAGCCCAATGAACAGCCAGTACACCAAGTTCTATGAGCAGATGCATGATCAGCAGATGTCGCTCAATCTTTCTGGTGAAGGCATGTTGGGCTTAGCCGATCTGATGGTGCAGCAACTCGACCCAGCCAACAGTCCACTCACACCCGCATCGGTATTACGTGGCGATATTAATGGCGGTTCGAAAGCTGCGGCGCTGACAATGGATAAGCCTGATATGTTACAGATGCCAGCCTCCGGTATTTCAGGCTCTGATGCTATGGCGCGCCCCGTTTCACCGCTTATTGCCCAGACTCAAGCTCGCCAGAGCTCTGTTAGTTTGAATTCGGCCTCACTAGAGCAAAGTGCGGTGACTCAAGCGTCATCGACTCCACAAGCATTAACAAGCAGCGCTCAGTCGCAGACATTAGATGCAGTATTGAGTGGCAAAGTGTTGCCGTCAGCGGCAAGCAATGCCGATAAATCTCAAGCCAACTTCACCAGCCAAGATGAATTTGTTGCCCGTTTATATCCCCATGCAGAAAAAGCGGCGCAGGCACTCGGTACCACACCAGAAGTCTTGATTGCTCAGTCAGCGCTAGAAACGGGCTGGGGTCAGAAAATGGTAAAAGGCCATCAAGGGCAGCAGAGTAATAACCTGTTTAACATTAAGGCCGACAACCGTTGGCAAGGCGAGAAAGCCTCGGTTAGCACCCTGGAATATGAGCAAGGTATTGCGGTTAAGCAGCGCGCTAATTTCAGAGTTTATGACGATATCGGTCAGAGCTTTAATGACTTTGTGTCATTTGTTTCTAACGGTGAGCGTTATCAAGACGCCATGAAACAAGCTGCTAATCCACAAGCATTTATCCGATCCTTGCAAGATGCAGGCTATGCCACCGACCCTAAATACGCCGATAAGGTTATTCAGGTCATGAAAACCATTACTCGAGACTTCAAAGATGTCTTACAAGGGGTTAAGCAATGAAAAATAGACTTGTGCAACCTCTTGAAGCAAGGAGCCAGTACTCATGTCTTTAGATTTAATGAATATTGCTCGCACAGGTGTGCTGGCTTCACAGTCTCAGCTGGCGATAACCAGCAATAACATCGCCAATGCCAACACCGAAGGTTACAACCGTCAGGTCGTGTCTCAGTCAGCGCTAGATTCACAGCGCATGGGTAATGATTTTTACGGTGCAGGCACTTATGTGTCAGATGTTAAACGAGTCTATAACGATTATGCCGCGCGTGAGCTACGCATTGGCTCTACCGCTGTTAGTGAGTCACAGACTACTTTTGGCAAAATGAGTGAGCTTGACCAACTGTTCTCGCAAATAGGTAAGGCGGTTCCTCAAGGGTTAAATGATTTCTTCGCTAGCATGAATGCCTTGGCCGATATCCCTGGAGATATAGGACTGCGTGACTCGTTGTTAACCAGTGCAAATCAGTTAGCCAACAGTGTTAATCAGATGCAAGGTCATCTTGACGGCCAAATGACCCAGACCAATGATCAGATCTCTGCCGTTACCGACAGAATCAATGAGATCAGTAATGAACTTGGCAGTATCAACCGTGAGCTGATGAAGTCTCAAGGTCAAGATATGCAGTTATTAGACAAGCAAGATGCGCTGATTTTAGAGCTCAGTGAATACGCCTCAGTCAATGTGGTGCCGCTAGAGTCTGGTGCAAAGAGCATTATGCTTGGTGGCTCTATGATGCTGGTATCGGGTGAGATGTCGATGCAAATGGGTACCAAGCAAGGTGACCCTTATCCTAATGAGCTACAAATCACTGCACAATCAGGCAATAAAAGCATGGTTGTTGATGCGACAAAATTAGGTGGTCAGTTGGGCGCTCTGGTTAATTATCGCGATGAATCTCTTATTCCATCGCAGATGGAGCTTGGTCAATTTGCCTTAGGGGTAAGCGATGCGTTTAACCAAGCCCAGGCGCAAGGCTTCGATCTAAATGGTCAAGTGGGCGCCAATATCTTTACCGACATTAATGACCCATCGATGCAACTAGGTCGCGTTGGGGCGCTATCAAGCAATACCGGTACCGCCAATCTAAGTGTCAATATTGATGATGTCGGCGACTTAACGGGCAATAGTTACGAGCTTAAGTTTACCGCACCATCGACCTATGAGCTAAAAGATGCCGCCAGCGGCAACATTACGCCGCTAACCCTCAACGGTACAAACCTTGAAGGCGCTAATGGTTTTAGTATCAATATCGATGCTGGCGCGCTGGCCTCGGGTGATACCTTTGAAATACGCCCAACTTCAAGTGCTGCAGCGTCACTATCGGTCGAGATGACCGACGGCAAAGGCATTGCGGCGGCGGGAACTAAAATTACTGCCGATGCCGCCAATACCGGCAATAGCCACGTGAGTTTAGTCAGCATTGACGATAGAAGTGCGGCAAACTTCCCGGTAACGGGCGCCGAACTTACCTTTGAAATCGACCCGTCAGCCGTACCGCCAACCTTTGAAGTGTTTGACGTTGATGGTACATCACTGGGCGCGGCAGCGACTTACACGCCGCCAACTATCAGCGCACATGGTTTTACCTTTGAGATTGATTCTACTGCGGCTACAGCAGAGAAGTTCAGCTTCGATTTGTCGTTTGCCGAAGGTGATAACACTAATCTGGTGAACATGGCAAAGCTTAATGAGGCCAAGTTGATGAACGGCGGAAAAACCACGCTGACTGATGTCTTTGAAAACACAACCTTAGATATAGGCAGTAAGACTAAGTCGGCTGAAATGTCGATGGGCTCAGCAGATGCTATTTACAACCAAGCCTATACACGGGTTCAAAGTGTATCAGGGGTGAATCTTGACGAAGAAGCGGCAAATCTAATGCGTTTTCAGCAGTCATATCAAGCATCTGCGCGGATCATGACCACCGCCAATGAAATATTCAACACATTATTTAGCTCACTGCGCTAGCGCTGCACGCTTAAAGAGTTAATCAGATTAGCTACAGGGCTTATCGCTTAAAGCGCCTAGGGTTAAGACGTTAGTAACAGGGATTAAGATTATGCGAATTTCTACCGCGCAAATGTTTCATCAAACCAGTAGTAATGTCTTAAAAGGCCAGTCAGCAACTAGCCAGATTTTAGAGCAATTAGCATCGGGTAAAAAGGTTAATACTGCCGGTGATGACCCCGTTGCAGCCGCTGGGATTAATAACCTAAACCAGCAGAGCGCGTTAACCAATCAATTTCTCAAAAATATTGATTACGCTACAGGTAATCTTGCTGTGAGCGAAAGCAAAATAGGCAGCGCTGAAACGCTAGTATCAAGTATGCACGAGGGCATGCTGCGTTCAGTAAACGGCACCTTGACTGACACCGACCGGCAAGCTATTGCCGATGAGATGCGCAGCAGCCTAGAAGAGTTGCTGTCGATTGCCAATAGTAAAGATGAATCCGGCAATAGTTTGTTTGGTGGTTTCAATACAGATGGTGACCCATTTGCTTTTGATAACAATGGCAAAGTGGTTTACAGCGGCGACTCAGGAGTCAGAGACACCATAGTGGCCTCTGGCGTAACGGTTGGCAGCAATATTGCCGGCGATAGCGTTTTTATGAATGCAGCCAATGCCATGGGGGATTACAGCGTCAATTATTCGACGTCTCAAACCGGCAGTTTCAGTGTTGAAAGCGCCAAAGTGACAGATAGCACTTTACCTGTAGCGGGTGATTACAGCTTTGCTTTCGCTGATGACGGCGCTGGTGGCCTAGAGTTGAATGTGACTGATGCCTTAGGTGTGGTGACGAATGTGCCAAATTTTGACCCCAGCCAGCCGGTAACCCTTGATGGTATTGAGATTCAGCTAAAAGGTAACCCCGTTGCTGGTGATTCATTTTCAATGTCGCCAGAGTCCAATTCTAATATTTTCGATACCTTAAACAGTGCTATTTCACTACTTGAGGACGGCGGCAAGCTCAATAGCCCTCAAGGTCAGTCTGAAATGGCGCAGTTATTAAATAACGTCAATAGTGGCCAAGAGTTGATGGCAACTAGCCGCAGTGTTGCGGGCAATAGTCTCAAAAGCTTAGAGAGCTATACCGATCTTCATCAAGAAGATCAGCTGGTGAATCAATCGGCTTTATCAATGCTTGAAGATTTAGATTACGCCGCAGCCATCACAGAGTTTGAGAAACAGCAGATGGCATTGAATGCCATTTCAAGTGTGTTTAGTAAGGTGGGCTCAGCTTCGCTGTTTGACTATATCTAGAAACTAGGACCTAGGGAGTCGGGGGATTAGAAGGACGTCCTGTGCATGATGTGTGTAGCTAAAGCACTCGTCGCTGCTTATGTCGGCTTAGTCTAAACCGTCTTAGCAATTATCGAATCAGCTTATATCGACTTATTTTTCGGCATTTAAGTAAAACTGGCACGAAAAAAGCATTAAAAGATTAAAGAGTTTGTCTATTTAAAATATTTGACACCAAAGTTTAAATTCAATCTTTGGCGTCCTCTGGTTACTACCGTGCTTAATGCACAGCGCTTAATGATGAGACAAGACAAGACAAGATAAGACAGTCGGAATCATTTTAAACAGCGGTAACCCCAACAATTTTATTATTAACAATTTTAGCCAAGTTTCTATTCTTGGCGACTAATTAAGAAGAGGATAACAACATGGCTATTAGCGTTAATACTAACGTTACATCAATGCGAGCGCAGAACAACCTAAACAGCGCCAACTCAAGCACGCAAACCTCAATGGAGCGTTTATCTTCAGGCTTGCGTATTAACAGTGCTAAAGACGATGCTGCAGGTCTGCAGATCTCTAACCGTATGACCAGCCAGATCAACGGTATCGGTGTCGCCATGCGTAATGCTAACGACGGTATCTCAATCGCGCAAACTGCTGAAGGTTCAATGCAAGAGTCGACTAATATCTTGCAGCGTATGCGTGACTTGTCACTGCAATCGGCGAACGGTTCAAATTCAAGCGATGACCGCAATGCGATGCAAAAAGAGATAACGTCATTGCAGGCTGAATTGACTCGTATTGCTGATACCACTTCTTTTGGTGGTCAGAAGTTGCTTAATGGCGATTATGGTACACAGAACTTCCAAGTTGGTGCTAACGCTAATGAAACCATTTCAATATCATTATCAAATACAAGTGCATCAACAATTGGTCAGCATAATTTAACTGGTGCAGGCACTGGCTTAGTACTTGGTGGCGCAGTGGTAGGTACGGCACCGGGTGCTGTTACTGGTGTTGCTACCGGTGACATTAAGGTTAATGGCGAGAAAATAACTATTGCTGGAGATGCGACCTCAACAGAAGTTGCAGAACAGATTACAAAATCAAATAATGGCGTGACAGCTGAAACATCAGTAACAGCAACTATTGAACTAGGTGGTGGAGCCGCAGCGGATTTGGTTGTAGGTGATAAGACATACGACCTGTCAACTTTGGATACTGATTCGTTAGTTGAAAAATTGACTGATGATGGCTTTGAAGCGTCAGCTGACGCTGGTGTAGTTACTATTACAGCCAAAAACGTTGATGATATAGGTATTACAGCTGTTGCAGGTAACACGGCTAAGTTCGACGGAGCAACCGCAATCGTTACGGGTTCTGAGCGTAAACTAGCTAACCTTGAAATGACATCAAATAGTGGCGCAATCGCAATTTCTGGTGATGCTGCAACTGTTGCAGATGTGGTTGGTGCAACAACAGCATCAACTCTAACAAGTGTAGACTCGTTAGATATTACTGACGCAGTAGGGGCTCAGGACGCAATCTCTGTAATCGATGCCGCAATTGCAGGTATTGATTCGCAACGAGCCGACTTAGGTGCGGTACAAAACCGTATGAGTTTTACCATCAACAACTTAAGCAATATTCAATCAAACGTAACTGATGCTAGAAGCCGAATTCAAGATGTAGACTTTGCTAAAGAAACAGCGGAGCTGACTAAGCAGCAGATTCTGTCACAAACTTCTTCTGCCATGCTTGCCCAGGCTAACCAGTTACCACAAACAGCCTTGTCACTGCTAGGTTAAAGCAGGGCCGGTTAAGGCTAATACGGTTTAAAGACGAATGGCCTGCGGCCTTACGGATGACGGAACGCTGCGCTTACGCAAAGCAGGTCTAGAGCGTGACTTTGTCGCTGCAAGGTAAGGCCTGAGAAGACTCTAGGACGTGACTTCGTCACGGCGAGAGCGTCGCTCCGCTCCTGCTAGATACGATAAAATCAACAGCAATAGCGTAAAATGCTATTGCTGTTGGTTTGCTATTTTTATCACTAACACCTAGCCATCGCATCTCACATCTGGCACCTAACACCTCTGTTAACTTAATCTTGTCTTTGCTTTTCTCTGTGTAGCGTAGCGCTCTGTGTCCTCTGTGGTGAATAGCTTTGGCTTTTTGGTTACAGCGTTTAAGAGCTTTTTTACCACGGAGCGC
>NZ_JBRILQ010000042.1:0-40854 GCF_052977045.1 Shewanella sp. 125m-7 | reverse complement strand
GTAGGTTGGGCTTTAGCCCATCAGTGTTGTATTTGAATGTAAGATAATTGACGGCATAAATGCCGACCTACAATGGCCATTTTCTTCTAGAACGGGCAGCGTCCGGTTAGGGGATAGTTTAGATCGCTAGGTTTCTAGGTAAGGCTTATAGGTATGGCTTCTCGGTAAGGCCTATGTAGGTTGGGCTTTAGCCCATCAGTGTTGTATTTGAATGTAAGATAATTGACGGCATAAATGCCGACCTACAATGGCTATTTTCTTCCAGAACGGGCAGCGTCCGGTTAGGGGATAGATTAGAGCGCTAGGTTTCTAGATAAGGCTTATAGGTATGGCTTCTAGGTAAGGCCTATGTAGGTTGGGCTTTAGCCCATCGGTGTTGTATTTGAATGTAAGATAATTGACGGCATAAATGCCGACCTACAATGGCTATTTTCTTCCAGAAAAAGGTTTAGTGTTAGCACTTTTTCTGTGAGCGGAGCACTCGTATTTTGTTGGGGCGTCTTGGCTTTTCCTAGGACCTAGGACCTAGGATCTAAGTCCTATAACCTAGGGCCTTTAGCCTTTAACCTAGCACTTTCTTTAAATCACTTAACGATAAGTACCGGACATGTAGCCTTATTGGCCAACGCCTCTGATACGTTAGGGTTGAGCATGTGCGATAAACCCGTATGGCCATGGCTGGCGATGACTATCATGCCAACATCGTTCTCTATACTGTCTTCGAGAATTTGCGCAAAGGTATCGCCACTCCTAATCGCTGTTTTAACCTTAAGGCTTGGCTCTAGTTCTGGAGCGACTTGTGTAACAAGTTCACTGAGTTTTTCATTGGAATAGGCGTTAAGCTGTGTCTCAAGATCTTTATTGCTCTCAACTACGATGCCGTAATTGTGCTCGCCATAGGGTTTGCTCATCACGTGTAGTAAGCGGATATTAACGTGATATAAGTTTGCCATCTCAACGGCGTAGCCTAGGGCATGAGATGCCGTTTCTGAAAAGTCTGTTGGGCATAAAATCTGGCGAGTACGCATAGTAAACCTCGGTGATAATCTCGGTGGCCATATCGGTGACCATATCGATAGCAATCAGGCGTAAAAAGCCTGCTTTAATCGGCTTAATATCCCTTTAAAAATGGGATGTCAGTTGATTGACGACTTACTATTAATAATAGACAGAATTGAGCCTGTTAGCTTGGAAAACGGCACCCTATTAAACGGGCATCTTGCGCTGTTTTTATGAGCGGTTAATCGTCTAAGGCTAAAGGCGCTTACCTGACCAATGATTCATGCCTGCTACAGGGAGGTTGTTTATGTGTGTAAAGGTTACCTTATGGTGTTGGGGATGTTATTTTTATTAACACTCGATTTTGATTATTGAGGTTTCTATTTTTTATTGCCTCTTTAATTGAGGATTGTTTAAAGTATGTTGGGTATTTCTTATTATTTATCGCAATCAATGATAACTCGTTAGTGAATCACATTAATTCCCCATTCTGGGTGCTATCGTGCTTCGTAGAATCAAAGTAGTACTCATACTATTTAATAATTATAAGTCTGTGATGGAGCTAGGGTGTTGAACAAAAAGAAAAAGTTTTATAAAAACATTGGATTCCAAGTGGTTGTAGCCATGGTCCTAGGTGCGATCGTGGGTATGATGATGGGAGAAGATGCCTCTATCTTCGCTCCGCTAGGAACATTTTTCATCCATTTAATTAAAATGTTGGTGATCCCTTTAGTCGCGGTTTCAATTATTGCGGGCGCAGCAAGCTTAGGTGCGGGTCCGTCGGCGGGTAAAGTCGGTATTGGCACGATTAGTTTCTTCATGGCAACATCAGCCTTGGCGGTGAGCTTGGCACTTGTTATGGGAGAGTTTTTCCAGCCAGGTGTTGGTATGGATTTTTCGCAGCACAGTGCGGGTCTGGCAGCGGTAACGGCTGAGCAGGGCGCGCTACCTGGCGTAGCTGATACCATTATCGGTATGATCCCAACTAACGTATTCGAAGCACTCACTGGCGGTAACATTCTGCAAATTTTGGTGTTCTGTATTTTCTTTGGTATCGCACTGACTAAAGTTAATCAAGAAGCGGCTAAGCCGATTACTTCTGCACTTAATACTATCGTTGAAGCCTTTATTTGGATGATTAACATCGTGATGTTGATTGCCCCAATTGGTGTATTTGGTTTAATGGCTGATTCTGTGGGTACCTTTGGCTTCCAGTCACTGACTGTTGTGTTGAACCTATTCCTGGTTTATGTCGCAGCCATCTTAATTTATGGCTTTATCTTCTTCCCATTGATGGTGAAGTTCTTCTCTAATGTTCCTGTTGGCAAGTTCCTATCGGCCATGAAGAAGCCTCAAGCATTGGCGATGTCTACCGCTTCATCGATGGCTGCATTGCCAGTTAACATCGAAGTGTGTGAGAAAGAGCTTGGCGTATCTAAGTCTACGGCGGCATTTGTACTGCCTTTAGGCGCGACGATTAACATGAGTGGTAACGCAATTTACTACGGTCTAGTTGCGGTATTTTTTGCTCAGATGTTTAACGTCGAATTAGGTCTTGCTGCGTATGTAGCGATTATCTTTACATCGACATTGGGCGCAATTGGTCAGGCGGGTGTACCAGGCCCATCATTCTTAGTGATTGCGGTATTAGTTGCGGCAGGTATTCCAATTGAAGGTCTACCACTATTGTTTGCTTTAGACCGTATATTTGACATGATAAGAACTACGCTAAACATTACGGGTGATGCGGTATGTGCGGTGGTTATTGATAAGTACAACCCTGAAGTTGAAACGCAATCAGAGCCAGTGCAAGCGACCAGTAACAGCTAGTCGTAAATGATTAATTGCAATAGTGACTGTATTAGTCGCTCATTGAAAAACACATAAAATAAAGCCCTTATCAGTTGATAAGGGCTTTTTGTTTTGTGTTGTCTTGTCTTGGAATGTGTTGACTATTTAACGTTTAGGATCAGTTTTAGTCTTTTTGGTCTTCATTACCTTTATTGTCTTTTTTATCAAGCACGCCGTTGAGCAGTTCCATCGGCAGCGGGAACAGGATAGTCGAGTTTTTCTCACTCGCAATTTCGGTGAGCGTCTGTAAGTAACGCAAAAGAATCGCATTAGGTTGTGTTGATAATTTGTCCGCGGCTTCAACCAATTTTGCCGAGGCTTCCATCTCACCTGATGCGTGGATCACCTTGGCTCGACGAGTACGCTCAGCTTCCGCTTGCTTGGCAATTGCTCGGATCATTGTTTCATTAAGATCGACATGCTTAATTTCGACATTTGATACTTTGATCCCCCAGCCGTCGGTTCGGTTATCGAGTATGGATTGAATATCAGTATTGAGCATATCTCTATTTGCCAGCATCTCATCGAGTTCATGTTGGCCGAGTACCGAACGTAGGGTGGTTTGTGCCAGTTGTGAGGTGGCTTGTAAGTAATCCTCGACATTGATAATCGCTTTTTGAGCATCGATCACCCTAAAATAGATCACCGCATTGACTTGCACTGAGACATTATCGCGACTGATCACGTCCTGAGTGGGCACATCCATTACAACAGTACGTAAGTCGACCCTCACCATTTGTTGAATGATAGGGATCACTATGATCAACCCAGGCCCTTTGACCTGATAAAAACGACCTAGTAGAAAGATCACACCGCGCTCATACTCCCTTAAGATCTTAAACATGCTGACGAGTATGGCGACAAAAAGGAAGATTAATACGCCTAAAAAGACACTGCCATTGGCGAAGATAGGGCCCATATTCAACTCCTTAGCTATTTAGCACTTGTTGGTTAGTACTTGTTAACTATTACTTGTTAATTAGAGATTGGAGGCTGTTCGACCTCCAGCGAAAGATCGTGACGCACGATGACAGTAACCTGTTGTGCTTTTTTAAGGTAAGTGTGCGAACTTGCAGCCCAGACTTCACCTTGCAGCTGCACAGAGCCTTTATATTCAAGCTGACTATTGCCAGTAACGTTTGCATCAGGCGCGTTTATGTTGAGTATACTTGGCGTAAAGTCATCAACCACTAGCGCCGTTTGGCCAACGATTTGGCCATCACCACTGACGATGGGGGATTTTCTATTGCGCCAAAGAGTGCCTAGCACCAACAGCGAGAGTAAGGTGACGGTTACCGAAACCGCCGCAATGAGTGGCAATGAAAGGGCGTAGTGATCGGCTTCGGTATCGATTAGAAAGAGTGAGCCAGCAGCAAAGGCGATGATGCCACCTATGCCAAACAAGCCAAAGCTTGGGGCGAATGACTCGATGGTAATAAGTGCTAATCCGAGTAATAACAGACCTAACCCGGCGTAGCTAACGGGCAGCATTTGAAAGGCATACATGGCAATCAGCAGACTAATGGCGCCCGTGATCCCGGCTATTCCAATCCCAGGGCTGTAGAACTCCAGCAAAATACCGTAAATACCAATCAACATCAGAATATAAGCGACGTTGGGGTTGGTGATAGTGGCGATGATTTCATTGCGCCAATCAGGGCGCACGTAGTGTAGCTCGGCATTCTCTAACGCTAAGGTTACCTGTTGCTTATCTATCTCGACTTGCCAGCCATTGAGTTGTGAAACTAATGTAGGCGCGTCAGGACTAATCAAGTTAATCACATTCATGTCTAGGGCCTCGTTGGCAGTGAGCGTTGCTGCTTCTTTTACCGCGAGTTCTGCCCACTCTTGATTACGACCTCGAAGCTGTGCCAGTGAGCGGATATAGGCAATAGAATCATTAAGCACTTTCTTTTCCATGGCGCTAGGGCTGTTAGTTTCGTCGCCTGACTTTGAATCGGAGCCTGAATCAGAGCCTGGGTCTTTATTTTGTGGCGCCTGCTTAGGCGCCGGAGTTGATCCCGGTCCAATACTGACTGGTGTCGCCGCACCTAAGGTTGTGGCCTCTGCCATTGCGGCGACGTGGCAGGCATAAAGCATATAGGTACCAGCACTTGCCGCCCTCGCACCGGGCGGCGCGACCAAACAAGCCACTGGTACGTTTGAGTTTAAGATACTTTGATTAATGTCTCTTAGACTAGAAACTAGACCACCAGGGGTGTCCATGACAATCACAATAAGATCGCTTGGTCGAGGGGGGGCAAGCGATGGTTGACGAGTAGAATTACCCAGTTCGATACCGTGAATGAGATACTCGCTGGTTGCTGGACCGATAGCGCCGTCAAATTGCAAAACTAATACTTGAGGTTGATATTTTTCCGATGAGGCATTGATACTTGAGTCTTGGGTGGAGTTTGCGTAACTCACGCCACAACAAATGAATAACTGTAGAATAGCTACAGTTATCAGTAGTAAAAATAAGTCGGCCAGTTTGATTGCTCTCACGGGGACGATCCATATTGTGCTTTACTACTAAGTTTAGTGTAGCTGGGCCGAATTGATGCTTAATCTAGCGTTTATGAGGCATTTTTTTGTCTTTGAAGATCAAATTAAGCGCTAGCATTGTGATGATTTTCCGTCAATGTGGATTAGGGCGGCTGAAATGAAAATATATTGAGTCGGTACAGTATTTTGAACACTTTTGCAGTGGTGTGCTTTTTGTTGTGTAATTTTACTAATTATTAGTTGACCAGAAATGGATAACAGCCTCTTCCCTTTGAATCTAGTTAACGAGAGTTTAAGGCTAAGTGGTTGTAAGTAATGGCCTTTGGTCTTTAGCATGTGTTGTCTGCATGTTGTTGGTGGATTTGTTCACTTATTCGTTTATTTACGTATTAATACTACATAAACACTTATTTCTAAAAACGTTTTTGAACCTACGTCACGAAAAACGCCTCGTTGGAGGTGATTTTTGTTGGTAACTTACAAGTTTGGCCGCAAAGTGTGAACTCTAACTCGGAATATTAGTTAACAAAGATGTATTATTGCGCATCCAAATTTTTAACGGTTGATTTTAGTGATGGCAGGTTACTCAAACCAAGTTATAACAGTCAAAAAGGGCTTAGATGTCCCCATAGCCGGTGAACCTAAGCAAGTGATCCAAGATGTTAAAATATCGTCACATGTGGCTTTGCTTGGTGAAGAATACATAGGCTTGAAACCAACGATGTTGGTTGAAGTGGGAGACAGTGTTCAAAAAGGCCAAGCGCTTTTTGAAGATAAGAAAACCACTGGCGTAATTTATACTGCACCCGCAAGCGGTAAAGTCGTTGCGATTAACCGCGGCGAACGTCGACTTTTTCAATCAATCGTTATTGAATGCGATGGTAGCGAAGCTAAAACGTTCGCTCCATGTACCGATCTTAACTCGCTTAGCCGTGAAGAAGTTCAAGCTAAGTTAGTCGAAACGGGCTTGTGGACAGCACTACGCACTCGCCCGTTCTCAAAAGTTCCTCAATTAGATAGCCGTCCTGCTGGCATTTTTGTAAGCGCAATGGATAGCAATCCATTAGCCGCTGAGCCTAGACTGGTTATCGCTGAACAAACAGAAGCCTTCGCTGCGGGTCTGCAGGTATTAAGTCATCTGACTGACGGCAAGGTACACCTATGCCAAGAGCAAGGTGACGCATTGCCAGGTCATGATCTACCAAAGGTCAGCAACCATTATTTTGCCGGCGTTCATCCAGCAGGCATTGTAGGCACCCATATCCATTTCGTCTTACCTGCAAGCCTTGACCGCCCTGTATGGCACCTTGGTTATCAAGACGTTATTGTCTACGGTAAGTTATTCCTAACCGGTGAAATTTATACAGATCGTATTGTGGCGCTGGCTGGCCCTGATGTGATTAATCCACGCCTTATTCGTATGCAAGCCGGCGGACAACTGTCTGACATTATTGTAGGCGAACTTAAAGAAGGTTTGTCTCGCGTGGTATCTGGCTCAGTATTGTCGGGCCACACTGCAACAGGTGCTCATGACTTCTTAGGTCGTTTCCACAATCAAATTAGTGTGCTGCAAGAAGATGCTAAGCATCAAGTATTGCCATGGGTACGCGGTGGCTCTAAAAAGTTTTCAATTACCCGCGCGGTCACCTCGCGGTTAAAAGATGCAAAACAGCTGTTTGACTTTACCACTCACACCGGTGGCTCTGCTCGCGCCATGATGGCATTTGGTCAGCTAGACCGCGTAATGCCACTGGATATCTTACCGACATTATTGGTTAGAGATTTAGTCGTACGCGATACCGATGAGGCGCAGGCGCTGGGTGCATTAGAGCTGGATGAAGAAGATTTAGCATTATGTACATTCGTGTGCCCTGGCAAGTACGACTTCGGCAAAGAGTTGCGTGCTTGTTTAGAGATTATTGAGAGGGAAGGGTAATGAGTCAGCAAGATAAAAAGCCTGATATCCAACAAGATTACTACGCACCAGGTAACTCGGTTAAGGGCTACTTAAGCTCTTTACTGATTGCTCACGGTCGCAGTACTCAAGGCAAAGTGCATATTCGTGACGCCATTGATGTAAAACGTACTATGACGATTGTTGGCTTATGTTTACTGCCTGCGATTTTGTTTGGCATGTACAACATTGGTTTACAAGCACAAATTGCCGTCGCGTCGGGTCTAGCGACTGCCGATGTGTGGCAGCTTATTCCGTTTAACTTGATCTTTGGCGGCTTAAGTGAACAAACCGGTATTGCTGGCTTATTCGCTTATGGTTTGAGTTTTTATGCGCCTATTTACCTAACCGCGCTAGCTGTCAGCCTGTTTTGGGAGATGGTGTTTGCCAAGGTTCGCGGCCAAGAGTTACATGAAGGCTTCTTTGTTACCGCACTATTGTTTACCCTGATTTTACCGGTTGCAACTCCACTTTGGATTGTGGCACTGGGTATCACTTTTGGTATCATCATGGCCAAAGAAGTTTTTGGTGGCATGGGCTACAACTTCTTAAACCCGGCATTAGCGGGTTTAGCATTTATCTATTTCGCTTATCCATCACAAGTTACCGCTGTGAGTCAGCTGGTGGCCGTCGATGGTTTCTCTGGCGCAACGACCTTGATGCAAACGGCAGCAGGGAAAGTGAGCTTTGCTGATTACACTTGGTATCAAGCGTTTAGTGACCCTACGTGGTGGAATGCATTCTTTGGATTTACTGCGGGTGCAATTGGTGAAACCAGTACATTAGCGCTATTGCTAGGTGGTGTATTCCTTATCCTTACGCGTTTAGCTGACTGGCGAATTGTAGCGGGCGTACTGTTTGGTATGATCTTAACCGCCACCCTGTTCAATGTGATTGGTTCAAGCAAGAACGAGCTCTTTGCAATGCCTTGGACATGGCACCTTGTCACAGGTGGTTTTGCACTGGGTATGATGTTTATGGCAACGGATCCGGTAACGACCTCTTATACCCGTAAAGGTAAAGTGGCTTACGGCCTGCTTATTGGCTTTATGACAGTGCTTATTCGTGTGGTTAACCCAAAAATGCCAGAAGGCATCATGCTGGCGATTCTGTTTGCCAACCTTTGGGCACCTATTTTCGACTATTTAGTTGCAAAAGCGAACATCAAACGGAGACTGAAACGTCATGGTCTTTAAAGCAAATACGATACAAAACAGCAGCTACCCGGTTTCGGCACTGCCTGTGATGTTGATTGCCAATATTTGGGAAATGATATTTGAGCACCTCATCTATCGCATGCCAAAGAGTGCGAATCGTCAGGTCAATACGGAGAAGAAAGCGTAATGGCATTAAAAAAAGATTCTTTTTTGGGCACCATGATTTTTACTGTGACCCTCTGTTTACTGTGCTCATTTATGATCACCGGAACATCAGAACTGCTAAAAGAGCGCAAGTTAGTTAAGAAGCGTACTGAGCTGATGCGAAATGTATTAATTGCTGCAGATGTTGATATCAGTGGTAATGACGACGTGAAAGCGCTATTTGATAAAGACGTTAAACCTTTATTGGTATCGCTCGATACTGGTGCCGTCGATAGCGACTCAAGCGTTATGGATTTTGACCCGCGTATGGCGTCAATCAATCCTGAAACCTCAAGCAAGCCAAAGAAAGACACCGCTAAGATTAAAACTCGTGCAGATCAAGTTCGAGTATTTAAAGTGTTTGACGATAGCGGCAAGCTAAGCAGCATCGTCGTCCCGATTTACGGCAAAGGTCTATGGTCGATGATTTATGGTTTTGTTGCGCTAAAACCAGACCTAAACACTATCGAAAACATTGTGATTTATGAGCACGGTGAAACACCGGGTATTGGTGACTTCCTCAATGATCCTGAGTGGACTTCTAAGTGGCATAATAAGCAGATCTTTGATGAGAAAGGCAAGGTGGCCTTTAAAGTCGTTAAAGGTGGAGTTAAAGACGGCGATGTTCACGGTGTTGATGCGGTAAGTGGTGCAACCATGACAGGTCGCGGACTACAACGTGCAGTGCAGTTCTGGTTTGGTAGTGAAGGTTTTGAAACCTTCTTCAAAAAGCTAAAAGCGTCGGAGGTATAAAGGGATGAGTACTCAATCTATTTCGACTCGTGACATTTTAACGGGGCCTATTTTTAGTAATAACCCAGTTGCGATGCAAGTATTGGGAGTTTGCTCGGCATTAGCCGTCAGTAACTCAATGCAAACTGCTTTAGTGATGACGCTTGCAGTGACCTTTGTACTAGTGTTCTCAAACTTGATTATTTCAAGCATACGTTCACTTATTCCAAATAGCGTGCGTATCATCGCGCAGATGACCGTTATTGCATCACTTGTGATTGTGGTTGATATGGTGTTGCAGGACGTGGCTTATGAGCTATCGCGCCAGCTATCAGTCTTTGTTGGTTTGATTATTACTAACTGTATCATCATGGGCCGCGCCGAAGCGTTTGCCATGAAAAACCCGCCGCATCTAGCGGTTGTGGACGCCGTGGGTAATGCCATGGGATACGGCGTGATCTTACTCGGTGTAGCCTTTGTGCGTGAGTTGTTAGGCAGCGGTACCTTGTTTGGTCATGAGATCTTAGCGACGGTAGAGAATGGCGGTTGGTATATCGCGAATGAAATGTTCAAGTTACCACCAAGCGCATTTTTCTTAATCGGTCTGATGATCTGGTCAATTAACGTCATTCAACGTAAGCGAGGTTAAGAGGCGATATGGAACATTATACTAATCTGTTTATTCAAGCTGCGTTTATCGACAATATGGCGCTGACTTTCTTTATGGGTATGTGTACCTTTTTGGCTGTATCTAAAAAGGTATCCACCTCTTTTGGCTTAGGTATCGCGGTAATCGTGGTGATGACCTTAGCGGTACCGCTTAACCAGTTGATCTACGCCAATGTGCTTGCACCTGGTGCGCTGGCGTGGGCGGGTTACCCAGAGCTTGATTTAAGTTACTTGCAACTCATTACCTTTATCGGTGTGATTGCCGCGCTCGTGCAGATCTTGGAGATGTTTTTAGATAAATACATTCCTGCACTTTATGACTCATTGGGGATTTTCTTACCCTTATTGACCGTAAACTGCGCCATTTTCGCAGGCGTTATCTTTATGGCAAACCGTGATTACACCTTAGCTGAGTCAACGGTCTTTGCTCTAGGTTCAGGTTTTGGTTGGGCAATGGCGATTGTGATGTTAGCTGGCCTGCGTGAGCGTATGAAATTCCACGCTATTCCTGAAGGCTTACAAGGTATTGGTATTGTATTTATTACCACGGGCTTGATGGCATTAGGCTTTATGGCTTTCTCCGGTATTTCTATTTAAGGGCGTTTAACGCGTTATTCCCCTTAATGAAAACGAATTAAACAAAAGGTAGATTCGATGGAAATGGCAATTGGTATCGGTATGTTCACCTTCGTGGTGAGTATATTGGTTATGGTGATTTTATTCGCTAAGAGCAAACTGGTCTCCACTGGTGACGTCAACATTCGTATTAATGATGATGGAGAGAAAAGTATCTCAACCCAAGCGGGTGATAAGCTTCTTAGTGCATTAGCCAGTAAAAATATCTTTATCCCATCGGCCTGTGGCGGTGGTGGTACATGTGGTCAATGTCGCGTTAAAGTGAAATCAGGTGGCGGAGAGATCTTAGCGACTGAGCGTGACCATATTAATAAGAAAGAAGCGAAAGAAGGCTGCCGTCTGGCTTGTCAGGTATCGGTGAAAACCGATATGGAGCTTGAAGTTGAAGAAGAGATCTTCGGCGTTAAAAAGTGGCAGTGTGAGGTTATTTCTAACAATAACCAAGCGACCTTTATTAAAGAGTTACTGCTTAAACTGCCAGAAGGCGAAGACGTACTGTTTAAAGCGGGTGGTTATATTCAGATTGAAGCGCCTGCTCACGAAGTTAAGTATGCGGATTTTGATATCCCAACTGAGTATCGTGATGACTGGGAGAAGTACGACCTATTTAAGCTGGTGTCTAAAGTCGATGAAGATGTACTGCGTGCATATTCTATGGCGAACTACCCAGATGAGAAAGGTCGTATTATGCTGAACGTACGTATTGCGACGCCGCCAAGTGACAACATTGCGCCAGGTAAAATGTCTTCGTACATTTTTAACCTAAAAGCGGGTGACAAAGTCACTATCTCTGGCCCATTTGGTGAGTTCTTTGTGAAAGAAACTGACGCTGAAATGGTGTTCATTGGTGGTGGTGCAGGTATGGCACCAATGCGTTCACATATCTTTAATCAGCTTAAGGGTGTAAAAACCAAGCGTAAGATGAGTTTCTGGTACGGCGCACGTTCAACGCGCGAAGTATTCTATCAAGAAGACTTTGATATGCTGGCTGCTGAAAATGACAACTTTGTTTGGCATGTGGCACTGTCTGATCCACTACCAGAAGATAACTGGACCGGTTACACAGGCTTTATTCATAACGTATTGTTTGAGAACTATCTACGCGATCATAAAGCACCTGAAGATTGTGAGTTCTACATGTGTGGACCTCCGATCATGAACTCATCAGTAATTGCTCTGCTAGAAAGCCTAGGCGTAGAACCCGAGAACATCTTACTGGATGACTTTGGTGATTAGCCTTTAGCTTTGATTTAACAAAAAACGCAGCCTCTTGGCTGCGTTTTTATTTTTAGGCCTAAACCAGTGCTTAAGGATTATTGACGTTATCTTAAGTTTAGGGCGAGCGATATAAACGATTTGAGGGCAAGTGGTGATATGCACTGAATCGAAATGGAGGTAGACTTTTGTGGTTAACATATCATGACGCCAGACAAATTTACCGCCTAACTTTATGATTTCCGAGTCTATATATGGCAATGCCTGAGTTATCGATTATTACGCTTATTGCCATCGTTATCGCGATGAGTTACCTGTCTATCTACCCCAAAGTGGCGGGTAGCGATATTAATCGCTTGCTTTGGAGTGATATCGGCATCTCTGCATTTGTGTTAACTCTGGTTGGGATTAAATATTGGGGAACAGGCCATGAATTTAGCTTGCTAATGTTTGATACAAATTGGTTTTGGTTCACCTTGATAATGTACGCGACCATCGAGGTGCCTGCGGCAATGTGGTATGCCCAAAAGCACAATATTTGAATGAATAATCATGATAACTAAAGCGTGATTTCTATAAGCTACGACTGACAGGTTAATCGATTGAAAGTTTCTCTATTTATTTACTAATTTTGAAACCGTGATCCTGCCATCAAAGTCGAAATATACTCGCTATAGTGTTAATTGGCAGGCAGTTTTTATTGTATTTGCTGATTATAATCTGCCTCAGTTTTTGACTCGCTGAGAATATCAATTAAATGTCTAAACCCTCTTTACTGTTACCCGCATTAGCCTTGTCTCTTAGTTTATGTAGCACCCATGTTTTCGCTTCAATTGGTGGCATGAAGCCAATGCCTGTTGAAGGGGCTCCTCTTGGTTATATCATTCATAACCCCTATGAAAATGCACCGCTAACCGCCTTAGTGACCTTAGCGGGTCATACTATTTCGGCCGTTGAAGTGACGGTTCATGCGAACGATGAAGATGGCGTGAGTCTGACTTATCAAGTCGATGATATTCGAGTGATGGATGAGGGCGGCGTGCCGATTTTTGGTCTTTACCCTGCATTTATGAATCGCTTTACCGTTAATTGGTTGGAGAACGGTGAGCGTAAATCTCATGATTATCAGATGCTGACGCCGGATATTGATATGGGCTTTTCAGAAAGCCAGTGGGCTAAAGCGCCAATTGTTGAGGTTGAGCATGTGGACGCTGACTTTAAAGACAGATTGTACTTTGTAAACTGGACCAATCCCGACGGTAAAGCAGCGCCACTGATGCACAACAACTCTGATGCGCCTGGGGCATTTTCTTGGGACGGTAAACCGGGATTTTTCATTATCGATACCGCGGGAGATATTCGCTGGTATATGAATCCTTATACTACTCATGACGCGAAAACCTACGATAACGCAGGTTACGCCATGGGCATGAACGTGACTAAAGACGGCAACATGGTGTGGGTACAGGGTCAAGGCTGGAAGAAGATGTCGATCATGGGGCGGATGATCTCTGAGCACAGCTTACCTGGTAACTTCATTGATGCATCCCATGAGGGCATTGAAGGCGCAAACGGCAATGTATTTATCCGTGCAGCGGCTAAAGATTACCGCACCGACGATGGCCGCTTGGTCAATACCATTCGTGATCAAATAGTTGAAGTCGATAACACAGGCAAACTGGTGGATTACTGGGACTTGAATACCATCTTAGATCCCATGCGAGACGCAGCGCTGTTGTCACTCGATGCGGGCGCGGTGTGCCTAAATATTAATCTAGACAATGCGGGTCATCAAACCACTGAAGAAGACTTAGCCAATGCGCCTTATGGCGATATTCACGGTGTGGCAACTGGTCGCAATTGGATCCACGTTAACTCGATTGAGTACGATCCTACTGATGACAGCATCATTATCAGTTCTCGCCATCAATCCGCAGTCATTAAAATTGGCCGCGATAAACAAGTTAAGTGGATTTTAAGTGCCAGTAAGGGCTGGAGTGAAAAATACCAAGATAAGCTATTAAAGCCAATCACTGCAGATGGTGAGCCTATTTGGTGCAACGAGAAGGGCGCATGTCAGGATAAAGATTTTGACTTTAGCTGGACATCGCACACGGCTTATTTAGTCCCTGAAAAGGGCACCTTAACCGTATTTGACAACGGTGACGGCCGCGATTTAGGTCAGCCAATGTTTGCTAACGAAAAGTATTCGCGCTCTGTTGAGTATAAAATCAATGAGCAAAACATGACGGTACAACAAGTCTGGGAATACGGCAAAGATGAGCTTGGTTATGCAGGTTACTCACCGGTGACCTCTATCGTTAAATACCAAGCAGATAAAGACAGTATGATGAGCTACTTCGCTTCTGCTGGTCTATTTGGTTTAGGCGGTGGTTACGGCAACCTTAAGATGGATGACACCACAGGTAAGGTACAGTCAATTTTGGTTGAACACAGGTATGGCGAAACCAAACCCGCGGTGCGGATTAATATCGATAGCCATGATATGTTTGCTACTGGTTATCGCGCTCAGGTTATTCGCGTCAATGATATGCTGAAATAATCTTGCTGGTTAACAGAATCTTATTGAGTTAAACATAGTGTAGACGTGCATTATGCCAATAAAAATAGCGCCATTAAGGCGCTATTTTTTTGCTTGTAACAGTATTAGAAATTAGCGAGCTGTGGCCGCTTTCATATTACGGGTAAATTCTGCAAGGGCACTTAACAGGGCTGCCTCGTTGTCTTTATTGGCTTCGATAATTTTAACCACTGCAGAACCAGAGATTGCGCCAGCGGCTCCGGCATCAATAGCCGCTTTTACCTGACTCGGCTCGGCGATACCAAAACCAAGTAGTGGTGGCGCGCCATTAAACTCTTTTAGCCGACTTAGAATATCGCCGATTGGCATACCCGCTTTTGATTCTGTGCCTGTTACGCCAGCACGTGATAAAAGGTAAGTGTAACCTTCACCTTTGTCGCTCACTTGCTTAAGTGTCTCGCTATCAGCATTAGGCGGTGCGATAAAGATAGGGCACACGCCATGCTTTTTGGCTGACTCGATAAAGGGCGTCGCTTCTTCGACTGGCACGTCAGCAATCAATACTGAATCAACACCCGCCGCTTGGCACTTGGCGTAGAAGTTATCGATGCCATTAGCAAACACTAGGTTGGCGTACAAGAGTAGACCAATCGGTAAATCAGGGTACTTAGCACGAATGCTAGCTAGCATCTCAAAGCATTGAGATGGCATAGTGCCTGCTGCTAAGGCGCGCAAGTTAGCGCCTTGAATCACTGGGCCGTCAGCTAAAGGATCTGAAAACGGAAAACCCAGCTCTAAGGCATCGGCGCCATTTTCCACTAAGGTGTCGATAATTTTCAGTGATAACTCTGGAGACGGATCGCCTAAGGTTACGAATGGCACAAATGCGCCTTGTTGTTTTTCATTAAGGGCGGCAAAGGCTGCCTGATAACGATTACTCATTGCCACTCTCCTTGCTGTTTTGTTCGGCTGTCGTTTGGTTTTCTACTTTTTGCTGTTCAGCTTTTTTCTCTTCAACTTCCTGTTTCTCAAGAATGTCCGCAACGGTGAAGATATCTTTATCGCCGCGACCAGATAGGTTAACCACAAGCAAGGTTTCTTTGGTGGCTTCTTTTGCAAGTTTTACCGCATAAGCAATGGCGTGAGCAGACTCAAGCGCTGGAATAATGCCTTCAGCGCGTGCGAGTAATTGGAAGGCTTCAAGTGCTTCATCGTCGGTCGCTGACTCATAAGTGGCGCGGCCAATAGCTGCAAGGTGCGCGTGCTGTGGGCCTACCGATGGGAAATCAAGACCTGCAGAAACTGAATAAGATTCTTCGATTTGACCTTCGCTGTCTTGCATCAACGGCGCTTTCATACCAAAGAATATACCGGTTTTACCGTGTTTAAGCGGCGCGCCATGCATTGGGGTATCAATGCCTTTACCCGCAGGTTCAACACCAATCAATGCAACCTCTTCTTCATCGATAAAGTCAGCAAACATACCTATCGCGTTTGAGCCACCGCCCACACAGGCGATAACCGCATCGGGCAGCCGACCTTCACGCTCAAGGATCTGTGCTTTGGTTTCTTCGCCAATCATGCGTTGGAATTCACGCACAATTGTCGGGAATGGATGCGGCCCTGCCGCCGTGCCAAGTAGGTAGTGCGCTTTATCGTAGCTTCCAGACCAGTCACGCATCGCTTCGTTACAGGCATCTTTTAAGGTGGCAGAACCTGAGGTGACAGGGATAACTTCTGCGCCCATCAGCTTCATTCTAAATACGTTTGGTGATTGACGTTCAACGTCTTTCGCGCCCATATACACCTTACACTTAAGGCCTAGCAATGCGCAGGCAAGGGCAGTTGCCACGCCGTGTTGACCCGCGCCAGTTTCAGCGATGATCTCTTTTTTACCCATACGTTTGGCCAGTAGCGCTTGACCTAACACTTGGTTCGTTTTATGGGCACCGCCATGAAGCAGATCTTCACGCTTTAAATAAATTTTGGCTAGCGGATTAGGGCTTAAGTTACGGGTTAGCGTTAATGCTGTTGGGCGCCCCGCGTAGTTCTTTAATAGATCGGTAAACTCTTTTTGAAACGCTTCATCTTCTTGCGCTTCGATAAAGGCGGTCTCTAACTGCTTAAGGGCTGGCATTAAAATCTGTGGTACGTACATACCGCCGTATTCCCCAAAGTAGGGATCTAACTTGCTCATAATCTTATCCTTTATCTTTTCAATTTGTTGCCACTGGCTGGTTGAGCCAATGGCATAATCTTGTTTAGGCTGTAGCTTTGAATCTATTTGGTACTTATTTTCAATATAATTAGTACTGGCGCAGTCGCGTAAATGCTTCAACAATTTTGTGGGCATCTTTAATTCCCGGGCTTTGCTCAAGACCAGAGTTAAAATCTAAGCCATAAAATCCTTGGTTTGCCGCCTGCACTGCGTTATCAGGGCTTAAACCGCCAGCCAGTAGCGCGAGCTCTTTACTCGGAAGAACCTTTTGCCAGTCGAAGCGTTGTCCCGTACCGCCAAATTGGCCGTCTGATTTGCTATCAAATACGACGCGATCAATGCCTGCAGGAATGACTAATTCATTGTCACTTGCCACATCCACTGCTACCGCCTTCCAAATCTGAGTCTGGCTATTGTTTGTGGACAAGATTGCTTTTAATGCATCAATTTCGAGTGCGGTTTCTTTTCCGTGTAATTGTACTGCAAACAGATCTAACTCAACCGCGAGTTTGGCAATTACATCGGCTGCTTCATTAACAAACACGCCAACCAAATTGAGTTTGGTGTCAGTTTGATTGAGTTGTGTGACTAACTCTTGTGCTTGCTCTGGCGTGACTGCGCGCGGTGATTTTTTTGCAAAAATCAATCCGCCATAGACGGCGCCAGCTTTAGCGGCAGCAAGCATATCTTCGATGCGGGTTAACCCACATACTTTGTTGTGACCAAGTGTAAGAGTTCTGCAGGCTAGATCGAGATCCTCTTCTGCCATAAGCGAGCTGCCCACTAAGAAACCATCGACTAAGGGCGCTAAACGGCGAACTTGCGCTTGGTTATAAATCCCTGACTCGCTGATCACCACTCTGTCAGCCGGAATATGGGGGGCGAGCTCTTCGGTGGTAGCAAGGTCGGTTGAAAGATCGCGCAGGTTACGATTATTGATGCCGATAATCTTGGCATTAAGCGCGATGGCGCGAGTCAACTCAGCTTCGTTGCTAACTTCGGTCAAGATATCTAATTGATATTTTGCGGCCTCGAAAGCAAGGGCTTGATAGCGGGTGTCATCAAGTACTGACAACATTAATAAAATAGCGTCTGCGCCTTGGTGAGCGGCCAGTTTGACTTGGTATTCGTCGACGAAAAAATCTTTGCACAAAATGGGCTGGGTCACTCGAGCACGTACTCGCGGAATATAGTCCATATCGCCTTGAAAGAATTGCTCATCGGTTAATACCGAAATACCAGCAGCGTAGTGGTTATAGACGTCGGCGATAGCATCGACATTAAACACATTACGAATTAAGCCTTTAGATGGACTGGCTTTTTTACACTCTAAAATAAATCCAGCATTTGGCGCTTTAAGGGCATCAAATAAACTTCTGTCAGACACTTTAGGCGATAAATCGTTTTCAGGAAAACGCTGTTTGAGTGAAGCGATATGAGCCGTCTTAGTAGCGACAATCTTAGTCAGTACATTGCTTTCTTTTATCACTGGTGCTGCTCTTAAATCCGTGCTCACATTAAGCTCCTTTTCCGGCTTGGCTAGCATCGCTAAGCTGGGTCAATAATTGGTAGGCTTTACCGCTGTTTATTGTCTCTAACGCCAAAGCTGTGCCTGACTTGATGTCATCACAAACCCCTGCAACATACAGGGCACAGCCAGCATTGATGGCAACCGCATTCATGTGTGCACTTTGACCTGTGCCTTGTAAAATTGCGCGAGTGTACTCGGCATTTTCTTCCGGTGCACCGCCTTCTAAATCAGTAAGCTTTGCCTCTGGTACACCCAGCATAGCGGGAGTGATAAGGTATTCTTCTATTTCGCCATCTTTTAGTTCATGCACTAAGGTATCACCGTGTAGCGCCACTTCATCGAGGCCGCTACCATGAACCACCATCGCACGTTTAATGCCTAGAGCCTTAACGACCTGGGCGATAGGCGCAACCAGCTCTGGGCTATAAACGCCTAGTAGCATAAAGTCAGGGCGAGATGGGTTAATAAGCGGCCCTAACACATTAAACAAGGTGCGAGTTTTAAGCGCTTGGCGCACAGGTACAGCATGGGCAACACCGCCATGATAGTGAGGGGCAAACAAAAAGCATAAACCTAGCTCGTCTAAACAATCACGCGCCGTTTCTGGTGCCATGGTTAAATCGATGCCAAATTGCGCCAATAAGTCTGATGATCCTGATTTACTCGACACGCTACGGTTACCGTGTTTAGCAACATTAGCGCCAGCCGCCGCTGCAACAAAAGCGGCTGTGGTTGAGATATTAATGGTGTTATGGCCGTCGCCGCCGGTGCCAACAATATCGACTATGCCGTTGCTTGAGGTTGCAGCACTTGGCGCAGGAAAGGCTTTGGCTGCTGCTCTAAGTGCGTCTGCTGCACCTGAAATCTCATCGATGGTTTCGCCGCGCATTTTCATCGCAACCAGCATTCCCGCCATCGTCACTTCATTCATTTCGCCTTGAATGATTTGGCTAAAGAGTGCTTTAGCCTCTTGTCGAGATAGACTCTCACCGCGATAAAGGGATTCGATAAGTGCTTCAGTAGGCTTGATTTCAATTGGTTTAACTTGAGTTTGGCTCATGATCTTATCCTTCTACTTCATTTTGGCTTAGGCTCGTTTGGTTCTGCTTTTCATTAGCTAAACAACGAGCAAGATAATCCAAGCTTTGCACTAATAATTGGCTACCTAAAGTAGTCAAAATCGACTCAGGATGAAATTGGAAACCCACCGCGTTATCTTCTCGGTGAATAATGGCCATTGGCATCTCTTCTGTGGTGGCGATAATCTCAAGACAATCAGGCACTTTGGTGGCCACTAAGCTGTGGTAGCGGGCTACAGGAAGCGGTGACGGTAAACCTGCAAAGATATCTTGTCCATTATGAAAGGTTGGGCTCGCTTTGCCGTGCACGACTTGTTTTGCGCGCTCAACTTTACCGCCGTAATGCTCAACTAATGCTTGGTGGCCAAGGCAAATACCCAGCATAGGCACTTTTCCTGCCACGCTTTCAATGAGCGCCATCAATGAACCTGCTTCATGAGGCGCACCAGGACCGGGTGATAATACCAGTGCCGCCGGTACTGTTTCGTTTAACAGTTTGTTGGCGATAAAACTCGCATCAACATCGTTACGGTAGATCACCACTTCATAGCCTAGGCTTCTAAATTGGTCCACTAAGTTGTAAGTGAACGAGTCGAAGTTATCGAGTAGATAGATTTTCATAGTCCACCTCCCATTTTTATGGCTGAAATAACCGCTTGCGCTTTTTGACGAGTTTCATCGGCTTCGGCTTGTGGGTCTGAGTCGTACACCACCCCAGCGCCAGCTTGAATATAGGCGGTGCCATCTTTAACAAAGGCAGAGCGAATAACAATACAGGTATCCATATCACCAAGGCCATTTAAGTAACCTACTGCGCCGCCGTAGCTGCCTCGGCGTGTTTTCTCTGCACCGCGAATAAGCTGAGCCGCGCTAACTTTTGGTGCGCCAGTTAAGGTGCCCATATTCATACAAGCTTGGTAAGCGTGCAGGGCATCGAGGTCTTGCCTAAGTTGACCTGTTACGCGGCTGACTAAATGCATAACATGAGAGTACCTATCGACTTTTAATAGCTCAGGTACTTTGCGGGTGCCGCTTTGGCTGATGCGGGCAATATCATTGCGCGCTAAGTCCACCAACATGATGTGCTCTGACAGCTCTTTTTTATCTAGGCGCAGTTCAAGCTCATTGCGGCTATCTAGATCAAAGTCTATTTCACCGCTGGCGGTTTTACCCCGCTTACGGGTACCAGCAATCGGGTAGATCTCTACTTGGTTACTTTGAGCTTCATATTTAAGTGCGCTTTCTGGCGATGCGCCAAACAGGGTGAAGTCATCGCCGCGAAAATAGAACATGTAAGGGCTTGGGTTTGTAAGCCTTAATGCGCGGTATGCCCCTAATGTGTTAGGGCAGGGTAAGCTAAAGCTGCGTGATGGCACGACTTGGAAAATATCGCCGGCAATAATGTGTTCTTTGAGAGCGTTGACCGTATCTTTGAAGTCTTCGTCGGAGATATTGACTTGGGTTTGGGCGTCAACCGTTTGCAACTTAGCAATGGGGGCTAATGAATGGCAGGTTTGTTGTAACTGGGCCATACGTTCAGTGAGCAGCTGACTTACTTGATTTGAGGCGACTTGTGTTGGCTCAATAAATTGATGGGTAACAATCTCAGCGCTTTGCTGCTGGTGATCCACCAGAATTAAGGTTTCAGCAAGATAAAACAGGTAATCAGGGCAGGTATTATTGCCTTCAGGCACGCTTGGCAAAGGCTCAACTGTATCGATTAAATCATAAGAAAGCACGCCGCCTAAAAACAGGTCTTCAAACTCAGGACTTTCATCACAACGAATGTGCTTAACCAGAAGTCGTAGCCCATCAAGTGGCGAGGTTGACTTTAAACGAGCATCTTCATCGAGTTGATTTCGCTCTTTTTGCAGGGTAAGCGTGAGACTCGTATCAGTTGTTGCTTGGCATTGGCTATCAGGAAACGCGTGCTGGAAGAATGAGCTGATCGGCGTCAGTAGGGCTTTGCCGTTATCCGTTAACGCTTGAAATAGTAACTGGTAACCATCACAGCGGACCTTCATCGCAGCGTGGGTTAGCAGTATGCTTTTTAAGTGATCTTTACTGTCAATCTCAGCGGATTCAAGCAGCATGGTGTGAGGGGCATCTTGAGTCACATGCTGGTATAAGCGAAGCGGGTCATCATGATATGCCAGCGCCTCTTTTTGAGTGACAACCTTAGCGATAGTATGCTGTGTCATGCTTATGCTCCTGCCTTGTAGGGTAATGCATTATTCATTGTTTTATCTCACTTTATCTTATATCAATCACGATGTTTATTACACGTAATTGCTCATTGCCCGCTGCCTTGGCTTTTTTGTTTCTCGCTGTTTTATTATCGCTTAAATACAAGAAAGCCCGCAGAGTGTGCGGGCTTTCTTGTTGAATCTTGGCTCAGTTTTATGAGCACACAGTTTCACACCACCCGCTAAGTTGGGAAGTGCCACCACCAATTAATATTTTGGAAAGTAATAAACTGTGTCATGTAAAATTCATCTTGTTTGCTTCAGTGACTATATAAAAACATTTGCGAGTGAAAGCTGTCAATTGAATATTTCTATTTTTGACTGATTTTCACTAATTGAGTGGATAAATTTGTCTAATTTTATTTTTATAGGGAGGTTTTGGTGTTTTATGAGTGGATTTTGCTAAAAACTGTCATTGTCGAATTTGATTGTTTGTAGCTTTTAAGCCGTTAAATGAACATGCTGGTTAATATTGCTCCAGCGCTGGAATATACAAGTAATACGTTAAACGGTATTAAGAGTACTTTTAGCTGAGCATAGTTAATCTTGTTTGCGGCCTAACAGCTTAATCCTTGTGTTGATATGGGCGATATTTGATCTAGCTCAAAGTTGTTGTAGCACATGTTAAGTATTTGTTGTGATCGCTGCTGGTTTTGGCACACTGAAAATGTGGCCCCAAAGGAGTGACTATGGCTTCAATCAATCAGCTGTTCAAAGCACTATTTAATAGTTTCAAAGATCTGATCCCTATCATATTCGTGGTGTGCTTTTTTGAGCTATTCGTTCTACAACAAGCACCCGATAATCTTTTTTCAATTTTAATTGGCCTTGTTTTCATTGTTATCGGTTTAACTTTCTTTGTTTTTGGCCTTGAGATGGGGCTGTTTCCTATTGGAGAATCGCTTGCTCAGGCACTTGCTCGCAAGGGGAGCGTATTTTGGCTGGTGGTTTTTTCATTTTCGCTCGGTTTTGGCACCACGTTAGCAGAGCCAGCGTTAACTGCTGTGGCCAATGAGGCCGCAGAGGTTGCGGCAGAGGTCGGCGCGATAAAGTCGAGTGAGACGTCGATGGATAGTTACGCGATGGGGCTGAGGTTAACGGTTGCTTTATCAGTAGGCTTAGCCATTTTGCTTGGCGTAGTTAGAATTTTAAAAGGCTGGCCTATCCATTACCTGATTATTTCAGGCTATATCATAGTGATGATTTTGACCTCGTTTGCCCCTGAAAACATTATTGGCATCGCCTATGATTCTGGCGGGGTGACCACATCAACCATTACTGTGCCCTTAGTGACAGCCCTTGGTGTTGGACTTGCTACAGTGATTAAGGGGCGAAATCCCATGCTTGATGGTTTCGGTTTAATTGCGTTTGCCAGTTTAATGCCGATGATCTTTGTGCTTATCTACGGAATGCTAGTGCTTTAATGCTAGTGCTTTAATGCTAGTGCTTTAATGGGAGTGCTTTAATGGATATGTTGCACCAATTACTCGATACCTTACTTGTCACCATACGTGACGTGGTGCCGATAGCGATTATTCTCTTTGGTTTTCAGTTAGGGGTATTAAAAAGGCCCATTGCTAATTGGCGGCGAGTGGCTGCAGGTTTTGTGTACGTGATTTTAGGGTTAAGCTTTTTCTTAGTTGGCCTTGAAATGGCGCTATTTCCAATAGGCGAGAGTATGGCTGAGCAGCTCACCTCCCATGAGTTTATTCATCAAGATGATCTGCAAAATACCGTTAATGGATGGCAGGACTATTATTGGGTCTATATTTTCGCGGCGGCGATAGGCTTTAGCACCACGATTGCTGAGCCATCATTAATCGCAGTGGCAATTAAGGCCAATCAAGTATCGGGTGGCACCATAGGTGTTCAAGGTTTACGTATTTCAGTGGCTATTGGGGTTGCCTTTGGTATTGCATTAGGTTGCTTTCGAATTGTTGTTGGCGATCCTATCCATTACTACATTATGGCCGGTTATCTGCTGGTGGTGATTCAAACCTTTTATGCACCGAAAATGATAGTACCGCTCGCCTATGACTCTGGCGGCGTGACGACCTCCACCGTTACTGTCCCGCTGGTTGCCGCATTAGGCCTTGGCTTGGCGACCAATGTGGAGGGACGAAATCCACTTATTGATGGCTTTGGCCTTATTGCTTTTGCCAGCTTGTTTCCCATGATCACTGTAATGGGCTATGCCCAGTTGGTGGAATTTAAGAACAGAACCCAAAAGGAGCGAGATAATGCGCTTTAAACTTATTCTGGTGTTTATTGATGATGCCTGTACTGACTCGATTTTAGATGCTGCTCGCAGTAAGGGCGCAACCGGAGCGACTGTGATCAACCATGCTCGCGGCGAAGGCCTTAATAAGCAGAAAACCTTTATGGGTCTGTCGTTAGATGTTCAGCGGGACGTGGTGTTGCTATTAGTTGAAGAACACTTAAGCCGAACCATTTTAGAAACGGTGAGTAAAGTCGGTGAGTTTGATAGCGACTCGGGTAAAGGTATCGCGATTCAAATTGATGTGGAAGACGCTGTCGGTGTTGCGCATCAAGTCCAAAAACTCAGTCGTGATATTGAGGACCAAATATGAAACCACAAAATCCAGTTAGAAATCATGATGTGATGAGTCAAGACTATGCCATGGTCGATGGATTACAAACCGTAGCTGAGGCTATTGAGCACGCAGTTAAGAACAAGGTGAATGTACTGTTTGTTAATAAACGCCATGATGATGACGAGTTTGGTATGGTGTTGATGAGTGATATCGCCAAAAAAGTGTTAGCGCAAGACAGATCTCCTGAGCGAGTTAATGTGTATGAAGTTATGGTTAAACCTGTGCTGACAGTACCTGGAAAGATGGACGTTCGTTATAGTGCGCGTCTGTTCGATCGTTTTGGCATTACTAAAGCGCCTGTGATTGAAAATGGCAAGATAGCAGGGCTAGTGAGCTATCACGATCTAGTGCTCAAAGGTATGATTAACAAGATGATATGAGTTTGTTTGATACGAATTTTAGCTGCTAAATTAAGCTGGTAAATAGTGCCGCTAAATCAATAGCTCACAGAAACCGAGTTAGCGCTTAACTCGGTATTAATCGTTGCCGATCTATTTTTCTCGGAGGCTTAGTGCTTGGCCAGGCAATCGTTATTCGCTTAATACTGCTAACAGATGCAGGGTTCTGTTACACTAATTTTGGTTATTTTAATTTAAGTTCAATTTGTTATGCAGCGCCCACCATTACGCCAAGCCAAGTCCATCGATAATGTTTTTAATAGTGCCTATTGGCATCTCGGTCAGCAGGATTTCACCATTAATGAAATTCGCAGCAAGCTTGAGCGTAAAACCGAAAACCAAGAATGGATAGATACTGTACTCGCTAGGCTCATAGAGGGGGGATATTTAAAAAGTGATTATGACTTTGCCGTCCGCTATTGTGAGTTGGCCTTTAGTCATGAACTCGGCGCAGGGGCAATAAGACGTAAGTTACAACAGCGTGGCGTGTCCATTACTGATATTGATAACGCGATAGAGCAGGTGATGGACGAGCAAAAAGTCGACACCTATGAGATGGCAACCTCTAGGCTATTGGACAGATATGATAACTTTTACGGGACTAACAAAGAGAAAGTCTATGCCATGATGACCACAAAAGGTTTTTCTCGGATAGAAACTGATCACGCATTAGCACAACACCCGATGCGTGAAACCTTGCGCAGTAAACTCGCCGTAAAAGCGGATAAAGCCGACTTAACCGCCGAAATCATCAAGTTATATAATAAAGGCAAAGGTGAAACTCTTATCTTGCAGGAGTTAAAACAGCGATTGATTGATGTGAGCGATTTTGTCGATACCTTGTATCAATTGACGCTTGCTGGAGATATTGATTTTTATCAGAGCTGTAAAAAAGAGCTAGCAAAAAAGCGCTATGACTTATCAGACTATAAAGAGAAGTCGAAAGCTTATGCGTATCTATCCCGTAAAGGTTTTAGCAGTGATGAAATAAAAGAGGCCATGAGCCCTGATGATGAGTTTTGAATATGACTATTGTACTGATACACAAAAGCAAGTTATCACAACTAGATCCTAACTACTTTAGTCTAACAACTTTAGTCCTGTGACTTAGATTAAAGGCAGGTCAATATTTTTCAGCTATGCTTATTGCATTGTGACGTACACATTAATCAAATCAATATAGGTAGGATATATGAGATTCAATAAAGTCGTGTTATTAGCAGCATGTAGTTTATTTGCATTTTCCAGTCAGGCGATAGAGTTAAAGAGTACAAATGTCACTGAAGGTCAGACCCTTAAAAATGCCCAGCTATTTAATCAATGGGGCTGTACAGGAGAAAATATCTCTCCAGAGCTCAGTTGGAGCGATGTCCCAGAAGGCACTAAAAGTTTTGCTGTAACAATGTACGACCCTGATGCACCTACGGGTAGCGGCTGGTGGCATTGGATGGTTGTTAATTTACCAGCAAGTACTCAGAGTTTGCCGGCTAACTCGGGTCTAAAGGGAGGGGCGAATCTTCCTAAAGGGGCGAGTATGGTTTCTAATGATTTTGGCTTCAAAGGATTTGGCGGTGGCTGTCCTCCTGAAGGTGCAGCGCCACATAATTACCAAATCACTGTTTATGCGCTAGATGTTGCTCATCTCGAATTACCTGAGAGTGGCACAGCTGCGCTGGCTGGATATAATATCTATCAGCACCTTTTGGGCAAGGCGGTAGTGACTGCGCCGACGAATGCTAGATAGTTGACTTATATTAATTGCTAATTAGATACTGACAGCTTTGAGTTACCGATAGGAATGATTTACTTGAGGTTGAACGAGACTGTTCAGTCTTGAGAGAAATTAATATGAAAAAGGCAGCATTAATATGCTGCCTTTTGCTTCGTCTTGAAATGTCCGACTTACGAGCAGTCTATCCTTATAGGATAAAAGCCTAGCTCTGCTGATTAAGCAAATTTCTTATCGAGAAAACCAATGATTGCTGAAGACTCATACATCCAAGTCGACTGACCATTTTCTTCAATCTTCATGCAAGGAACCTGTAGCTTTCCACCTTCGTTTAGCAAGGTGCTCTTATGTGGCTCTTGCTTGGCATCGAGTGTGACGATGTTTAAGCCTTGACGACGTAATGAGCGGCGAACTTTAACGCAAAACGGGCACGCCTTATATTCGTAAATAGTCATGTTACTGGTTACGTTGTCGATTTGTTGTTGTTCTTCTTGTGGACGCTTTAGTTTTTTAGGTGAAAAAACAAAGTTTAAAAACAGGATGATACGTCCTAATACCCAACGAATGATAAACATTAACTACCTCTGATGTATTGTTATTCGCGAAGATTTTAACTCAAGCGTTACAGGGTTGAAAGTCCTGATTAAAGATCTGCTTTCATTTAGATGACTTTGACCAATGGCAATGGCCTATCTCTTTTATCGCTCCGGAAATCATTACTAGGCTGGCATCGTCCGGACATAAACAGATCTGCTGACTAAATGCTGAAAGCTGTTGTTGAAATGACTTGCTTTCAAGCCGCACAGGGCTGATGTGGGGCGCAAACATAAAGTCCACTAAGTTGAGCGCTGTAAAATCTGTAAGCTGACAATGATTGATGTCGCCGCAAAGTGCAGCGCTTTCAATACTTGGAGTCATGAGCATCGCACCTGCGCTAACGCCAATGAGTGCACCACCATTGACTGCATATTGGCGCAAAATGGGTAATAGTTTTTGCTGTTGCATTGCCTTTAAGAAACGATAGGTATCACCGCCAGAGAGATGAATGGCATTGCAGTTTAACAGCGCCTCGAGACTGCTCGGGGAAAAGCCAGATTCTAATTCAAGATAAACGGATAACTGTGCCCCGAGTGCTTGATACATTAGCTGAGTTTGTAAAAAGTACTCTCTTTGAGGATCGGGCTCTGAAGCGATATAGCCAATTGTTAGCGGGGGATGTTTATCGGTTCTTGCTATTGATGACAGTATTGCTTTTATTGCTGCTTGGCCGTTTTCAGTATTTGGATCACTCAATAGGGCGAGTTTCATCGGTTCAGTCCTTTGTTTTTATATGTCAGCAGTAGCAAGTACCCTATAAGTAATTAGTACAAGCAATCACATTCGGGCCTCGCGAGTTTATTCACCAGACGCTTCTCTGAACGGTAACTTATTTGCGCTAGGTTTTAAAGGTAAGTGATTTGGTTAGCTGAGAGCGATTAATGTTGAGTAGCTAACGAGCAACAAAGCAATAAAAAGCACGCTAAAAAGCGTGCTTTTTATACTGAGAGCCCAATGTTAAGTCTTAGTTAGCGCCTAATGTCAGTGTTGCCTGGCTTGAACCTGTGCTGAGATCCACTTGGCTGTCGAGTAAAAATATTCTTTGTGGTTCAATCTTCTCGTGTGCAATTAAGAAGGTTTTAACCGCAATCGCGCGTTGTTGTGCTAAATGTCCAAGTGCTGCATCAGGCAGCCGCTGTGCGCTGAGTACAAAGTTATACAGTGCAATATGCCAGCGTTGTGTAAGCTGCGTTTCATTAAGTTTGTTCTCACCCTTATGCTCAGCTTCGATTTTGTCTTTTACTGCTTGTGCTGAGCTAGCAAGCTCAGTTTCATAGAGCTTTATTAGCGCATCTGAAAGTGGCCCCGTTGTTGGGAAATGACTGGGTGATAAGTCGGCCGGCAACGTCGTGATATCCAGTTTTGCTGTTTGAGCTAGCTTAGCCTTAAGTTGGTGCTCTCTGAGTGCTTTGCTATCTTCAAGCATGTTAACGCCACCTTTAATGCTGAGGGTTAACATAGGTCTATCAATTAAACCTTGGGCCAACTTATTAAGTTTGGTTTGTTGGCTGTCATCGAGGATCGCGTTACCGGCGGCAAAACTGACTTTATCCAGTTTTTCTTCATCAGAATCAAGCAAACCTGCCAGCAAAGTAAAGGGAGCCGTTACCGCTTTAGTGATCACATTGGTAAAAGCGGTCATGACTATGCTGCCGATGCTAAAGCTTGGGTCGTCAACATCACCAGATACTTTAAGGCCTAAATCAATCACGCCGTGTCTATTTTGCAAGAGTGCAATGGCTAAAGTCACAGGCAAGGTGGTAGCAAGGCTACTGTCGCTAGGTTTTCCGAGCTTTAATTGGTCGATGACTAAATGATTCTCTCCGACTAATTGGCTATTATCGAGTCGATAGTTAAGCGCTAATGACAACAGGCCTTTATCAATGTAATAACCTGCATAAGTACCAGAATAGGGGCTAATCGAGGTAAGCTCGACATGTTTGAAGTTAAGGGCAAGATCCAAATAAGGTTGCTTAAGTAGTGGGTTGATATCCCCCTTTAAGCTAACAGGCGCGTAGCGATCAATCTTACCTTTAATATCTACAGTTGCTGTTTGCTCACTGTTTGAAGACAATTTACTGATATTGCCATCTAAATATTCGATACTTGCTGCAAAGTTAGGCGTCAACGAATTATCGGCGAAAAAGGTAGAACCCTCTTTAAAGCTGATTTTGTTGATGGTTAATGCCAGTGGCTTGCTAGGTTTTGCTTGTTCATGACCTTGCTTAGTTGAAACACTGGCTATGACGGCCTTATCTTGAGTCACGGTTTCAGTTTCGTTTTCAGGATCAGCAGCCGTTTGTACTACAAGCAAATCACCTATGTTGGTACTCTTATCTTTAGCAATAATAATACGACCATAAGGCTGATTTAGCGCGACATGATCGATATTGATACTGTTAGCATTTTTATCGAATGCTAAGTGATTAACCTCTAAGCTTTTCCACTTTATTAAGTCTTTTTTCTGTAGCGTATCTTTAATCAGTAAGTCATTGACCCCTAAACTGCCCGTATAGCCTAGCTGTTGAGTTTGGGCATTAAAGCTAAAGTTTCCCTCAGTGCTAAATTTACCTTGCTTGAGCTCAATATTGACATAAGGTTTTAGGTAGTTTTGTATTTGTGGCAGTGCAAAATTGGTGACTGAAACTTTAGCGTTCACTAACTGTTTTAGTGCATCGACATGACCGCTTGATGCAAATAGTCCCTGTTGATTCACGTTGAGTGATAATTGGTAGTCAATCGGCGAGGCGAGATCGGCGTTTATGGCTCCGGTAGTCAGCTCTATATTATCTATTTTCCATAAGGTATTTTGAGTGACTAATTGCTCGCTTAGATTCACTTGGTAATCTTTAAGCTTGATGCCTTTAAGTATGGCAGTCCAGCTGCTCTTAGTCGTTTGGGCCTGATTGGCTGATATTACAGTCTTATCTTGGTTAGTTTTTACTGCCGAAGCATCATTGGGCGTTGCATTGATAGGGCTAAAAATTGTTGCCAGATTAATGCCATTTTTGTTCAATTTAGCGTTAAGCACTAGCCCCTGGGTATCGAGGGTTTCTGCCGTTACCGATCTCTGCTTAAGGTTAAACTCGATACCTCTAAGGGCAATGACGGGCAGTTTTATAATTGATTGGTTTTGATATTCAAAGTTGATGTCAGCCAACTTCAGCATACCTTGGTCGGTGGTGAACTGAAGTTTAGTCTCTTGCATTTGTAGCTGATAATGACTTGATAAACTCAATTTTCCGGAGGTTAATTGGGGGGTAAACTGCGCTGAGATAAAAGACCAAAATTGTGGCAGTTGGATATTGGTCAGTTGTACATCGCCAACAATATTTAAGGGAGATAATTGTACTAGTCCCTGAGTGGTAATTTCACCGCCGTTACGACCGACAACATGAATTGAATAGTGGTTGGTTTTTTGTTCAAGCTCAAGGTTGTTAAGTGACGAAGTAATCGCATGATTAGAATCAAAATACTTAATATTGAGATTTAATTCAGGGTAGTGCAATTGGCTATGGGTAAGGTTATCTGTAAAATTTAGATCAGCATTCACAATCGCTAAGTTTGTGAGGATAAAGTGCGGGATCCCAGCTGACGTTGTCGGCTCCTGGTGGCTTTTATCTTTAGGACGATTTGCTAATGTTTCAATAATATCTGAAAAATTAAAGCGTAATGTTTTTGGTGTATTAAGCCGCTCAACGTTGATTACTGGCGCTGTTAAGGTGACATGAGCAATACTGAAAGCGGTATTAAAAACCGAATCCCAAAATTGGTACTCAAAGCTTAATTGTGAAAAGCCAACAAAGGGTTTGTTATCTGTCTCTTGTAACTCGAATTTGTCGATGGCGACTTCAAGAGTGAACGGGTTTATCTTGACGTTTTCAAGAGTAACCGGGCGCTGTAGCAACGAAGATAACTGCTCGGGTACTTGCTTAACCACAATATAGGGTACTAATAAGCCTAGTATTGCAGTAAAGGTAAAATAAATGGCGGTCACTATGATGAGTAAACGCTGATATTTTGGGCGCTGACGGTAGCCATTCAGCAGAGTTTGAAATGATTGTTTGATAAAAGACATACAGACCTTTGTCGATTTAATTTTGTGGCAGAGTGTTTATTGCACTAACAAAAATCATACGTAAGTATATACCCAAGCTACTTCAAGATGCTCGTTTCAGCGAGAATTTATTGGCTGCTAATCAAGGCGCAGATTTGTAAGCATAGTCGCTCTACGTTAAAAATCGGCAACGCAGAGTAGAAGCCAATAAAACTCGCCCTTCGGGAGTGACTCAGCGTATCTACTTCTGTGTCAAATAAGTTTAAAAGGGAATGCCATTCCAGCACTCATTTTCCTTGAATTAAACACGCTGAGATCACTCTGAATCCTGCATCTTGAGTTAACTTGGGTATAATTGTTAATGAATCGAAACTCACGCTACTAATTTTAGCTTCATTATCGTGTAAATGATCCCTGCATCATAATGTTTTTTTTAAATCTAACGTTTTTATTAACGTACGAATAAATATGTTACAGGAGCCGGTTTCTGTTCTTTAGTCGGCAGTGCAACTTATGTTTATTGATTTTGCAGGGGACTTGAATTAAGGCGCCAGTAAAGGAACGAGATCAAATATGCGTGATTATAGCTATTGCCTCAGGTCTTTCTTGATTGATACCATAACGCGTTTTTTATCTTGCTTTGGGGAATTAGCTTGAATAAGAGTGTTATCACCAATTTGATTGCGGCTATTTTTGTTGCTGTCGGCTATCTATTTGCTTTACCGATTGTGTTAACGGTTGGCCTGTTTGCACTTTCTGGTGCTGTGACCAACTGGTTGGCTATTCACATGTTGTTTGAAAAGGTTCCAGGATTATACGGCTCAGGCGTTATACCTTCGCGTTTTGAAGAGTTTAAAGCGGCTATCGCGCACTTAATGATGAAGCAGTTCTTTACCGAAGAGAATATCGATCGTTTTCTGTCTGGTGAGGGGGGAGTTGAAAAGCAGCTAAATTTGCAACCTGTTATTGAGAAAATTGATTTGTCGCCGGCGTTTGATGCGCTTGTGAGTACCGTGGCGCAATCGTCTTTAGGCGGTATGCTAGCCATGTTTGGTGGTACTGATGCGATTATGCCGCTACGTGAACCTTTTATTGAGAAAATGAAAAGCTCCTTGAGTGATATCGCTCAGAGCGATGATTTTTACGCATTAGTAAAAGAAGAGCTAGAGCAGCCCAATATGATTGCGGATATGCGCGCCAAGGTGGAAGAGATTGTTAGTCAAAGACTCGATGAGTTAACGCCACAACTGGTTAAAGAGATCATACAAGAGATGATCCGTGAGCATCTTGGCTGGCTTGTCGTGTGGGGTGGTGTTTTTGGTGGCTTAATTGGTTTAGCCGCAGCGCTGATCCAGGTCTAAATAAGCTAACATCACTAGCAAAGCGATAAATTAATTTTTTAGATTAAAGCGTTAGACTGAAGCTCTAAAGTAGGGGGCTGATACTGATTAGTATCAGTCCCTTTTTATTGGTTAATCGTGAAGTATATTACTCGCTTTAGCTGCTGTGATTTTAAGCTGGATGTGTTCTAATCATTAAGGCGTTATTTACTGAGTTACGCTTCTATTTACCAGAGTGCTTGTAAGTACAGAGTTAGTAAATATAGAGCGACTAATCATGGCATAAGCATTCACAGGAGTGGCATATGCAGCACAATAGTATTAACTATCTTGAGATCCCGGTAAAAGAGATCAATAAGACGAAGGCTTTCTTTAATCAAGTGTTTGGCTGGGAGTTTGTTGATTATGGCCCCGAATATAGCTGTTTTGTTGATGCAGGCATAACAGGCGGTTTCTTTGCCTGTGAAAAGGCATTCACTATTGCTTCTGGTTGTCCTCTTATCGTGATTTATTCTCGTAGCCTAGAAGATTCGCAAACAAAGGTGATTGATGCAGGTGGGCTGATCAGTCAATCAATTTTCACTTTTCCTGGTGGGCGCCGTTTTCACTTCCTTGACACTAATGGCAATGAATATGCTGTCTGGTCTGAGTAAGCATACGCCATTCTTTCACCATTGCCCTAAGAACAAAAAGAGCAGCATATGCCACATTGTACTATTGAATATTCCGCACCATTAGCCGAAGTGCTATCGATTGAGGCATTAGTGACAGCAAGTCATAGAGGCCTAATTGAAGCGGAATTATTTGAAGCAAAAGCCATCAAAACGCGTGCTTATCCTTGTGACTTTTTCCAAGTAGGAGATGACGTTGACGGGCAATTCATTCACCTTAACATTGCTATTATGCCGGGGCGAACCGATGAGCAAAAGGCGCTACTTATCGAACGTGTTTATGACGCAATAGCCCTTATTAGCGCAGCGGTAAACAGTGTGACGATTGAAGTTGTGGATATTAATCAGCAGCATTACTTTAAAGCGTTAAATTAATTTAATAGGTAAAGTGCAAAGCATAAAGCCACTCAAATGAGTGGCTTTATTGTAGTGACAATCAGTTTATACTGATTGGTATTAGTAAGCGCTGTCGTGTACAGATTGCACCGCGCGGCCCGATGGGTCGATAATACCTTGTAAGCTTTCGTCCCAAGCCAATGCTTCAGGTGTAGAACATGCAACTGACTTACCACCTGGAACGGTTTCTGCAGCGCTTGGTAGTGGGAACAGCTCTTCAAAGAAAGTACGGTAAAAGTACGCTTCTTTAGTTTCAGGCGTGTTGTACGGGAATCTAAACTTAGCATTTGCTAACTGTAGATCGTCAACTTTCTTTGCCGCATGCTCCTTAAGGCCATCAATCCAAGAGTAACCTACGCCATCACTGAACTGCTCTTTTTGACGCCAAGCGACTTCTTTCGGTAACTTGTGCTCAAAGGCTTCACGTAAAATGTGCTTTTCAATCTTACCATTTTTAGACATTTTGGCCTCTGGGTTTGTGCGCATAGCCACGTCCATAAACTCTTTGTCTAAGAAAGGTACGCGGGCTTCTAAGCCCCAAGCTGCCATAGCTTTGTTAGCGCGAAGACAATCAAAGAGGTGTAACTTGTCCAGCTTACGTACTAGCTCTTCGTGGAATGCTTGTGCGTTAGGCGCTTTGTGGAAGTACAAATAGCCACCAAACAATTCGTCAGCACCTTCGCCCGACAATACCATTTTAATGCCCATGGCTTTAATCTTACGCGCCATTAAATACATTGGTGTTGCCGCACGGATAGTGGTGACATCATATGTTTCTAAATGGTAAATGACATCTTTAATTGCATCGATACCATCTTGAAAAGTAAAGGTTATTTCGTGATGAATCGTACCGATTGCATCGGCGACTTTCTTGGCTGCAATTAAATCCGGTGCGCCTTCAAGACCGACTGCAAATGAATGAAGTTGCGGCCACCATGCGCTACTTTCACCGTCGTCTTCGATACGGCGCTTAGCATAGGTTTGGGTGATTGCTGAAATCACCGATGAATCAAGACCGCCTGACAGTAATACGCCATAAGGCACATCTGACATTAATTGACGCTTTACGGCTGCTTCTAGGGCATCACGTACATCTTCTGCACTGGCTGGGTTGTCTTGCACAGCGGAAAAATCACGCCAGTCACGCTGGTAATACTGAGTCAGCTCGCCTTGTTCACTTGAAAGGTAATGACCTGGACTAAAAGTTTGTACTGTTTTACATACAGGCATAAGGGCTTTCATTTCTGAGGCGACATATAAGTTTCCTTCAGCATCGCGGCCAGTGTAGAGCGGAATGATCCCCATATGATCGCGTCCAACTAAATAGCTGTCTTTAGTTTTGTCATAAAGCACAAAGGCAAAAATACCGTTTAGTTTGTCTAAAAATTCTGTGCCGTATTCTTGATATAGTGCCAAAATCACTTCGCAATCGGAGTTGGTTTGGTAGCTATATTTATCGCCTAATTCAGCTTTCAATTCTTTGTGGTTGTAGATCTCACCGTTAACGGCTAATACGATTGATTCATCCTGACTTAGTAGTGGCTGCGCACCATGTTCGATGTCAACAATCGCTAAACGCTCATGGGCTAAAATCGCTTTGTCACTGCTGTAAATTCCCGACCAATCTGGACCTCGATGACGCAGTAACTTAGACATCTCTAGAGCGACTTGACGTAGCGGGCTAGCGTCGGATTGAATATCTAAAATGGCAAAAATTGAACACATAGGTCACTCCAAAAAATCTGTTTTAAACTCAATTGAGTATTAATCTGCCATTGAAAGCTCAATAATTCAAATCTCTTTTTGATGATTTATCCGTAAAAACCCCTTTTCACCGTGTCAAAATCACTCCTTAAATCCAACAAAATGAATATTCATCAATTATTTTGTGATTTGTTTGAGCTTTTAATAAATGAGCGCTGGTGTAGGCAGGGCGAGTTACAGAATTCGTAATGGCAGTAAATTAAAGATAGAACGGTAAAATTTGCTGGTAAATAGCCATTTTTTGGCTGAAAAATAAACAAGATGTGGAAGTGATAAAGATAGTTGACCCCAATCGGTATCAGTGAGTGATAAAAGCTAAGTCAAAAAAAAGCCGACAAGTGGGTGGCAAGTCGGCCGGTTGGAAATTATCAAAGCGATAAAAATTGTGTATAACTTGTCTGCATAAAGGCCAAGCTATTAATCGAATCCAAAGTTATTATGGCCCTAAAATATTGTAGTGGCAGTGCTTACTGCTGGTTTATATCTGTTTAACGTTGACCATGCTTTCTAGTAAAACGACTCATCATTGAGTGCACGCTTGAGCAAATGCACCTTGATACAATATTCGCATTATTCATGGATCACAGTTACTTACTCGCTTGTTGCATCTGCTCACTCGCAGGGCGTAGGGCATTAAATTCAGTCCCTTTAAAGTATCCTGGCCAATCATTATTATTACCTAACGCTGTAGCCGCTTGGTAATAAATAGCGAGGTCTTCCAGGGCGCCGGAAAGATCCCAGTCTTCACGATATTCATCGCAGACATTGTGGTAGCAACCATTCATTTTGAGTTTCATTGCCGCTTTATATTGCGCAGTGGCATCATCTATTGGCTGACTGCCGCCGCCAGCGAAAACGGCGGGTACACCTTCTTTGGCAAAGCTGAAGTGATCAGAGCGGAAAAAACCGCCGGACTCAGGGTATGTCTCTCTTTTAGCAGTACGATTTTGAGTTTTTAAGGCATCGATAAGGTAGTTTTCTAGTTCAGACTTACCTTTGCCAACGATAGTGTAATCGCTTGTACGGCCATAAATATTGGTGCTGTCTAGATTAAAGACTGCAACAGTTTTATCTAGTGGATATACAGGACTTGATGCGTAATATCGTGAACCGAGTAGACCTTGCTCTTCACCCGTTGTTGCTACAAAGGTGACAGAGCGGGCTAGAGGATTACCATTTTTAGCTTGTTTGGCAAATTGACGCGCAATTTCAAGGATCCCTGCAGTGCCTGAGGCATTGTCGAGCGCACCGTTGTAGATCTGGTCACCTTCTTTGCTGGCATCGATACCAATATGATCCCAATGAGCGCTAAACATAATATGCTCATTAGGGCGGCTATTGCCAGGTAACGTTGCCACTACATTATAACTATTGGCGTATTGGGCTTGATTTTCAAACGCAATTGACGCGGTTTGGTTTAATGGCAAGTTTATCGGGCTAGCTGCTGCTCTATCTGACACTGTCTTAAGAGATAAGCCAGATTTATTGAATAGTTGGTTAGCCACATCATAAGTTATCCAACCTTCGACTTCGATGCGCTGCTTTTGTTCTTGTTCGCTGCGTACGAGGTCTTGTTGGGCGCCTGTCCAGCTGTTTTCTACAACAGACCAAGGGTAAGAGGCGGGTTTAGTATCATGAATGATGATGGCGCCAAGCGCACCTTGGCGGCTAGCCTCTTCAAACTTGTAACTCCAGCGACCATAATAGGTCATGGCTTTACCGTTAAATTTACCTGAGTCCGGTAATGCAAAACCGGGATCATTAACTAAAATTACCGCTATTTTGCCGCTCATGTTCAAGTCTTGATAGTCATTCCAACGATACTCTGGTGCATTGATGCCATAACCGACAAAAACGAGCGGGGCATTGTTGATATCGACATTGGTAACGTCATGGCGACTACCTACAACCACATCTTGGCGGTGTGTTAGTGGTAAATCACCAAAGCGAATAGTCTGTTGCTCTGATGCGGTGTAAGTCACCATAGGTACAGCTTGCAGGTAATCTTTACCATTAGGCTTTTGTAGCCCCATGTTTGCAAAGGCATCGCTTAAATACTCTAATGTAAGCTGCTCACCTTTGGTGGTTGGCGCACGGCCTTCAAATTCGTCAGAGGCCAACGTTTTGATATCTTGGCGAAAACGACTTTCATCGAATGTCACTTCAATGGCTTTATTAACATTGCTTGGGTGCTGACTGCAGGCACTAAGAATGGCGAGTGCGCAAATGGATAAAACTGAACGCATGTAGAGGTCCTATTATTATTGTTGCTTTAGACTTTTTACTTCATTAACAAACATGATGGGGGAAAGGCGCTCTGTATGGCAAGAGGCATATGTAATAATCTGACAGCTAAAATGTTACTTAATATTGCACTAAAAGCGAGCGCTAATAGTGGGGGGGATTTGAGGCATAGAGGATTAGCGCCTTGGTCTGCTTGTGTTTAAAAAACCAGTGTAACCCTCTATATTTGACTCTGAGTTCAGGTTAAATAACGTCGATGTCACCAGCACAATCAAAAATATGATTTGGTCTAAATGGCTCTTTCTCAATATCAGCCAGTGAGCTGACGCCACTGGTGACTAGGATTGTTTCAAGTCCAGCTTGAAAGCCCGCAAGAATATCAGTGCGCATATTGTCGCCGATAATCACCGTGTTTTCTGAGTGGCCACCAATGTGGTTAAGTGCTGAGCGAATGATCCAAGAGCTAGGCTTACCCACATAAAACGGTTTTTTACCACTTATACGCTCAATAGGGGCACATAATGCGCCGCAAGCCGGACTAAAAGAGGGGCCATGAGTGTCTGGATTGGTTGCGATAAAACGCGCCCCTTCACTGACAAATTTTGCGGCTTTATGGATCATGTCCCAGTTATAAGAACGGGTTTCACCAACGATAACAAAGTCTGGGTTAATGTCGGTGATGGTAAAACCGGCTTTATACAGCTCGTGGGTTAATGCACCTTCGCCAATAACGAACGCTTTAGTGCCTTCTTGGTGCTTAAGAAAATCCGCGGTGGCCATTGCCGACGTGTAAAAGCACTCTTCAGGTATATTTAGTCCCGCAGAGCCGAGACGATTTTGTAAATCTTTACCCGTTTGGACCGGATAGTTGGTGAGGATGACTAAGGGGTTACCTTGTTCAAGTATGCGGTGAATAAACTTATCACTACCGGGAATAAGCTGATTGTTGTGCAGTAACACTCCATCAATGTCGCAAATAATATTTTTCATCAGACTCTCTTACTTCACATTAGTTTGCCGAATAACTGATCTTTATCTAATGCTAATTGGAGTGGAAAAACAATGCTTTTTAGTCGTTATTTAGAGAAAGATTTTACATGTCAATTCGCTAATGAAAGGACTCGTGACGAATTGCCATTGTTGATGTCATGAGGAGGTCTAGGTTAGGAGCTGCTTGTTCAAGCCTGGCTATACTCGATTGATTAAAATATCAATATAAATAGAGTAGAAAGATAACAACTTCTAGTTGACCAATGTTTATCGCTTCCGTAGTTTTATAAAGACGGCTTTAATAAAGAGTTTAGTAAACAGTCTTATAAATATGAATATAAGGAACACGATGAAAATACAAGTCAAGGAAAGGTCGCTTACATTAGTCTCCTTAGTGACAGTACTTTTTGGATTCTCTACGCATTTGGTTGCGGCAGACAAGCCAACTCCAGGTTATAACAATCCCATTCCGGCAAGTATTATGACGCCTAATAAGGTCGATTCTAGTATTGGTACTTTGGAATTTCATGATGGTGCGCCCACCGTTGAAACCAGCCGAAAGCTGTATGACAACTTAAATACCATTCGTGCCACTGAAACATTTCTAAATGCGATCCCTATGGCGTCATTAGAGGCGTTAAGAATTGGCCATAATAGCCTTGGGATCACACAGTCCAATCAAGTATTGTTATTTAATAAGTTGATGGATTCAAATCCTCTGTTTTTGACGGGCAATACAGATACCGTTTATGCATCAGCCTTTTTAGATCTGGAACGTGATGGTCCGACCGTGGTGGAGGTGCCGGTTGGAATGGGCCCAACCACGGTTAATGATGCCTTTTTTCGATATGTAACGGATATGGGCATTGTTGGCCCTGACAAAGGTAAAGGCGGAAAGTATTTGATTTTGCCTCCTGGTTATCAAGGTGAGGTGCCAAAAGGGTATTTTGTTTCTGAGTCAACGAGCTATACCAATTGGTTTATTGCCAGAGGCTTTTTAAAAGAGGGCAAGACAGAGCATGCGGTTCAAGCTTTTAAGCAAGATCTTAAAATCTACCCTTTGGCTAAAAAGAGCAATCCGCCTAAGATGGTGTTTAAGTCAGGTAGTGGCTTAGAGTTTAATACCATTCATGCCAATGATTTCCATTTTTTTAAAGAGATCGAGTTAGTGCTAGAAAAGGAGCCCGTGTCGTTTATCGATCCAGAGCTTAGAGGTTTAATGGCGAGTATTGGTTTACAAAAAGGTAAGCCGTTTGCGCCAGATGAACACATGACAGCATTATTGACTGACGGTGTTGCCATCGGTAACGCAACAGCAAGAGCGTTGATGTTCCAACCAAGAGATAAAGCGACCTATATTTATCCCGGTAGACTGTGGAAAACCGCGTTTATTGGCGGTGATTATCGCTGGTTAATAGATGGTGGGGAAGGTGGCCGTAATCTAGACGCGCGTACTTATTTCTTCTATATGGCGACGGTCAATACTCCTGCTATGGCACTGAAGCTAATTGGTAAGGGCTCGCAATATGCCATGCTGGATAAGTCAAAAGACTCAGTGTATTTGACCGGCAGCAAGACTTATAAGCTGAATATTCCTGCTAATGTACCAGCAAAAAATTTCTGGTCGATAGTGGCATACGATACCCAAACTCGCTCAGAGTTGCAGACGGGGCAGAAATTCCCAAGTCGTAATAATCAGCGTGATGATTTAACCAAAAATGCCGACGGCTCCGTGGATATTTACTTCGGCCCAGAGGCTCCTAAAGGTAAAGAGAGTAACTGGATCCAAACCGTGCCCAATAAAGGCTGGTTTATCTTACTACGCCTCTATGGCCCCATGGAAGCTTGGTTTGATAAGAGTTGGCAACCAGGTGATATTGTTGAAGTTAGCTAGACGATTCCCCTTGATTTTATTGGCTGAATAACGGTGAATACAGAGCACGGCGCTAGCGTACACTTTGTGACGCCAGAGCTTGATGAGGGTCCTGTGATCTTACAAGCAAAAGTTCTCGTTTATGAAGACGATACAGCAGATACCTTAGCTGAACGAGTTCACGAACAAGAGTATGCCATTTACCCACTTGTGGTTAAGTGGTTCAGCCAAAGCAGACTAGGAATGGTCGATGGCGTTGCACGACTAGATAGTCAGGGTTACCAATCAATGGTTATGCTGCTGACTAATCAAGGTTAACCAATAGCACACCATAAAAATGGGCACCTTTTAGGTGCCCATTTTATTTTCTGCTCTAAACTATCAACACCCTAAACCATCTGTATCATGAGCGGCGTCTGTACATTAGCTAGCATTGAAGATTTGTTGAGTTAGGCCATTTTTCGGAGGAATATAAGCAGGGGTATCCAAGAGTGCCCCTCGTTTACCCGAGCACCAAGGGCTCTTAGGCTTACAAAATCGGCCTTCGATACAGCTTGGTCAGAGTCTGACGAATCCCCACAAAAAGATAAACAGAAATAATGAGATAGGCAAAAATATGAGGAACATTCATGGCATTTGGTG